>NZ_JBYTEO010000081.1:0-26285 GCF_058791355.1 Pseudomonas sp. EB271-G4-1 | reverse complement strand
AGGCGTACCTGAGGCCGCCTTCGCCGGCAAGCCGGGCTCCTACAAGTGGGAGTGGTATCAGAGGCTGGATTTGTGGATGACCTGCAAGCTCATCTGCTCCAGGAGTTTGTTCATGTGAATGAACTGCGCGAAGCGTTTGTCCTGGGTCTGGCCATGGTAGAAGCGGTAGTAGATCTGCTGCACGATACCGGCCAGGCGGAACAGGCCGTAGGTGTAGTAGAAGTCGAAATTGTCGATTTCGATGCCTGAACGCTGGGCGTAATAGTCGACGAATTCGCGACGGGTCAGCATGCCCGGTGCGTGGCTGGGCTGACGGCGCATCAATTGTACCGGCGCCGGATCCCCGGCTTCGATCCAGTAGGCGAGGGTGTTGCCCAGGTCCATCAACGGGTCGCCCAGGGTGGTCAGTTCCCAGTCGAGCACGCCGATAATCTGCATCGGGTTGTTCGGGTCGAGGATGACGTTGTCGAAGCGGTAGTCGTTGTGCACGATGCTGGAGGTCGGATGATCGGCAGGCATCTTGTCGTTGAGCCAGGCTTTCACGGCTTCCCACTGCGGCGCATCGGGGGTCAGGGCTTTCTCGTAACGATCGCTCCAGCCTTTGATCTGCCGCGCCACGTAGCCTTCGGGCTTGCCGAGGTCGCCGAGGCCATAGGCGTTGTAGTCGACACGGTGCAGTTCGACGAACTTGTCGATGAAGCTCTTGCACAGCGCTTCGGTCTTTGCCGAGTCCAGCCCCAGTTCCGGCGGCAGTTCGGAGCGCAGGATGATGCCGTTGACCCGCTCCATCACATAGAACTCGGCGCCGATCACCGCTTCATCAGTACAGTGCACATAGGCCTTCGGGCAATACGGAAAACCGTCGCGCAGTTGATTGAGGATGCGGAATTCGCGCCCCATGTCATGGGCGGACTTGGCTTTGTGACCGAAGGGCGGGCGACGCAGGACGAACTCCTGTTCGGGGTACTCCAGCAAGTAGGTGAGGTTGGACGCACCGCCCGGGAACTGGCTGATCCGTGGCAGGCCGCTCAATCCCGGAATGTGGGCCTTGAGATAGGGATCGATCAGGCTGGCATCGAGTTCTTCGCCGGCGCGGGTGCGGGTGGATTGGTCAGTAAGCGTCATGCTTATCCCTTCTGCTTATTCTGGAGGCCTGAAACTATTGGCTAATCTAATGCGCGCACCCGGCACCCACAACCTCGAACAGCCCTTATAGGTGAGCGTGTTGCCGGGCAATCATTGCTTTTGATACACCCGTTTGAATTGCCTTACTGGACGGCTTGGGTAACCACACCCTTGGGCAATTCGATGGGGGTCAGCACGGGCTGGCCGGAAAAATACGCCACGAGGTTGCGCCCCACCAGTTCCACGGTGCCTTGGATGGCCTCGGGGGAAAGCCCGGCCACATGCGGGCTGAGGATTACGTTCGCCAGGGCCTTGAGGGCATCCGGCACCTTGGGCTCGGCATCGAAGACATCCAGCGCGGCACCGGCGATCCGCCGCTGCTCAAGCGCGGTAATCAGGTCGGCGGTGACCACTACGCTGGCGCGGGCGATGTTGACGAAAAATCCGTTCGGCCCCAGGGCCTCGAGCACCTGCCTATTGATCAGGTGCTTGGTGCCCAGCCCTCCCGGGGTGGCGGCGATCAAAAAGTCAGAGGCACGGGCCAGTTCGGTGGGTGTCGAGCAGAACTTGTAGGGCACATCGCTGCGGTGCTGGCGGTTGTGGTAACTCACCGTCATGTCGAAGCCCGCGGCGGCACGTTTGGCGATGGCCATGCCGACCGCGCCGAGGCCGAGAATGCCCAGGCGCTTGCCGGCCAGGGAAGGGCGCATGATTTTTGGCCATTCACCCCGACGTACCGCGGCATCGCAGCGGGGGATATCGCGCACCAGCGACAGCAGCAATGACATGGCATGGTCTGCCACCGAAGAGGCGTTGACCCCGGCGCCATTGGTGACGGTGATGCCCCGGTCGGCGGCGGCTTGCAGGTCGACTTGTTCGTATCCCGCGCCAATCACGCAGATGATCTTGAGGTTGGGCAGGGCGGCGATTTCATCGGCGTATAGACCGAGAGGGCCCCGGGTCAGGACGGCGTCGATCTGGCCGCTGTGTCGGGTGACGGCCTCGGCGCGCTCGGCAGGCGTGGGCGCCAGGATCAGGTGAAAGCCCTGATGTTCGAGGATGGGCAAGTAATCATTGATGGTTTCAACCAGTACCAGAACGGTTGCAGGCATGCTTTGCTCCTGTGGGCAGCGGGCAGTCGGGCGCGAACGTCGGTCGAGAGTGCTGGTTGCGAACCATTTTGGCAATCTCACTGGCGTCGCTCCTCAGTGTAGGAGCTGGCGAAGCCTGCGATCTTTTTAAGGCAGCGAATATTTTTGATGACGCCGAATATTCAGTCCGGGGCAGGGGACTCTGTCAGAAAATTCTGGGCCGCCTCGAGGATTTCCTCCGACAGGGCGTCACCCCGGGTGGCCCGCGCCAGTGTCAGCGCGCCGACCATCAGTGAATACTGCACCAGCGCTTGCTGCCGCTTTTCGGCGGCATCGTCCGAATCCATCAGTTCGCCCAGGGCATCGAGCAGTCGGTTCAGGCCGGCCATGAACGGCTCGCGCAGGCTGCTGTCGGCGTGCTCGTGGCACATGTCGCCGGCAAAGGCCACCACCGGGCAGCTTTCACCGGGGTTATCGCGGCTGTAGACCGACAGGTAAGGCTTGATCAGTGCCTGGCGCGCCGCCGCCTTGTCGTCGCCCTGGGTGATTCGTTCGCGCCATCGCGTACCCACTTCTTTGAATGCCCGCTCGCTGGCCTCCCTGGCCAGCGCTTCCTTGGACTGGAAGTGACCATAGAAGCCGCCATGGGTCAGCCCCGCCGCCGCCATCACGTCGACGACGCTGATCCCGTGCAGGCCGCGTTCGCGAAACAACCGTGTGGCGGCATCGACGATGATTTCACGGTTGAGGTCGGCTTGTTTGCGGGAAACGCGGGGCATGGGCGGCTCACAGGTCAATAAGTTGGCGATCAGAGTGCGTATTGGGCAATGCCATTGCCGAACGACCAGTTCTCTTTCTTCACTTCCACCAGATTAATGAAAACATCGTCCAAGCGCACGGCCAGTTGCGTATTGAGGCTTTCGACGATGGTTTTGTAGAGCAGCTTTTTCTGCTCCAGGGTTCGGCCTTCGCTCAGGGTGATCTGGATGACCACCAGGTTGTCGGTGCGCTGGATGCCCAGGTACTGGGGATCGAAGATGAAATGCTGGTCGTCGTGCTCGGCAAGAATCTGGAAGTTATCGTTTTCCGGCACGCCAATCGCACTGCGCAAGGCAGCGTAGATCAGTTGTCCGACACGTTTGGCGTAGGTGGGGTCCTGCTGTTTCTTGAGGTCGACGCGAACCAGGGGCATGGGGTGACTCCAGAGGGTTGACAGGTTCTTTAAAAATACATGATGAATAACCTTTATCAAGCGCACATCGTCGTCTGCCATTGATTGCGAGTCCTTGCAGGGGGGCAAAGGTGCAACCTGGTACCACCGTTCCTCACCTAAGTCTTTGCTTCTGTTCACTAATCCTCCAGAATCGCGCCCCTGTTTCGGCCAGGCGCTGCCTGTCGGGTATTCCGACGCGTCCTGGCCGGGTGGCAAGTGACCGGAATGTGGAGATCCCACCGGATGAATGATCAGGCCAATAGCGTTAACGAACGCTTTGTAGCAGCGACACCCGCAACTCTTACGAGCTGGAATCGCCAGGACACCACCTGGATGCTGGGCTTGTTTGGTACGGCGATTGGCGCGGGAACCCTGTTTTTACCGATCAATGCGGGCCTGGGCGGATTCTGGCCGCTTTTGGTCCTGGCATTGCTGGCGTTCCCGATGACGTTCTACGCACACCGAGGCCTGACCCGCTTTGTGCTGTCTGGCCGCGAAGGCGCGGACATCACCGAAGTGGTGGAAGAGCATTTCGGGCTCAAGGCCGGTGCGTTGATCACCTTGCTGTACTTCTTCGCGATCTTCCCGATCCTGTTGATCTACAGCGTGGCCCTGACCAACACCGTGGGCAGCTTCCTCGAACATCAACTGCACATCATGCCGCCACCGCGTGCGGTCCTGTCGTTCGTGCTGATCCTCGGCCTGCTGGCCGTGGTGCGCTGCGGCGAGCAGGTGATCGTCAAGGCCATGAGCCTGATGGTCTACCCGTTCATCGTCGCGCTGCTGTTCCTGGCGGTGTTCCTGATTCCACACTGGAATGGCGGCATCCTGACCACGGCCAGCACGCTGCCTGAGCCATCGGCGTTGCTGCGCACCTTGTGGCTGGCGATTCCGGTAATGGTGTTCTCGTTCAACCATTCGCCGATCATCTCGGCATTCGCCGTGGACCAGAAGCGCCGATACGGCGAGCACGCCGAAGAGCGCAGCTCGCAGATCCTGTCCCGGGCCCACGCGTTGATGGTGGTGATGGTGCTGTTCTTCGTGTTCAGCTGCGTGTTGACCCTGTCGCCGGCGCAACTGGCCGAGGCAAAGGCACAGAACCTGTCGATCCTGTCGTACCTGGCCAACCACTTCAGCAATCCGACCATTGCCTTCGCGGCACCGTTGATTGCCTTCGTGGCCATCTCCAAGTCGTTCCTGGGGCACTACATCGGCGCCAGCGAAGGTCTCAAGGGCCTGATCGTCAAGAGCGGCAAACGTCCGGCAGCCAAGACCCTGGACCGCATCGTCGCGGCGTTCATGCTGGTGGTGTGCTGGATCGTCGCCACGCTGAACCCGAGCATCCTCGGCATGATCGAAACCCTGGGCGGTCCGGTGATCGCGGCAATCCTGTTCCTGATGCCGATGTACGCCATCCGCAAGATACCGGCGATGGCACGTTATCGTGGCCAGGCGTCGAACGTGTTTGTAGTGGCAGTTGGGCTGGTGGCGATCTCGGCGTTGATCTATTCGCTGAGTGCCTGATCCCGTCACCTTGATCGTTCCCACGCTCTGCGTGGGAATGCAGCCCGGGACGCTCCGCGTTCCTTTCCAGAGCTGGAACGCGGAGCGTCCCTTGAGGCATTCCCACGCGGAGCGCGGGAACGATCGGTACAGGCATAAAAAAACGCCGCTCATCTCACGATGGGCGGCGTTTTTCATTGCTTTGAAACGTTAGGCTTGAACGACCGGGATGTTGGCGTTCGCAGCAGCTTCACGGAACTCGGCAATCTGGTCGAAGGACAGGTAGCGGTAGACATCGGCCGCCATGCTGTCGATCTTGCCAGCGTATTCCATGTACTCCTCGACGGTCGGCAGGCGACCCAGGATGGAAGCCACGGACGCCAGTTCAGCCGAAGCCAGGTAGACGTTCGCGCCGTCACCCAGACGGTTCGGGAAGTTACGGGTCGAAGTCGACACTACAGTCGAGTTCGGCTCTACACGTGCCTGGTTACCCATGCACAGCGAGCAGCCTGGCATTTCCATGCGCGCGCCAGCCTTGCCGTAGATGCCGTAGTAGCCTTCTTCGGTCAGCTGGTGAGCGTCCATCTTGGTCGGCGGCGACAGCCACAGACGGGTTGGCAGCTGACCCTTGACCTGTTCCAGCAACTTGCCGGCAGCGCGGAAGTGACCGATGTTGGTCATGCACGAACCGATGAACACTTCGTCGATCTTCTCGCCAGCAACGCTGGAGAGCAGGCGAGCGTCGTCCGGGTCGTTCGGCGCGCAGAGCACAGGCTCCTTGATGTCGGCCAGGTCGATCTCGATGATCTCGGCGTATTCCGCGTCTTTGTCCGCTTGCAGCAGCTCAGGGTTGGCCAGCCAGGCTTCCATCGCTTGAGCGCGACGTTCCAGAGTGCGTGCATCGCCGTAGCCTTCGCCGATCATCCAGCGCAGCAGGGTGATGTTGGACTGCAGGTATTCGGCAATCGACTCTTTGGACAGCTGGATGGTGCAACCGGCAGCCGAACGTTCGGCCGAGGCGTCAGACAGTTCGAACGCTTGCTCTACGGTCAGCTTAGGCAGGCCTTCGATCTCCAGGATGCGGCCGGAGAAGGCGTTCTTCTTGCCTTTCTTCTCTACGGTCAGCAGGCCTTTCTGGATCGCGTAGTAAGGAATGGCGTGAACCAGGTCACGCAGGGTGACGCCTGGCTGCAGTTCGCCTTTGAAGCGAACCAGGATCGACTCAGGCATGTCCAGCGGCATGACGCCGGTGGCCGCGGCGAATGCTACCAGGCCGGAACCGGCCGGGAACGAGATGCCGATCGGGAAACGGGTGTGCGAGTCACCACCGGTGCCGACGGTGTCTGGCAGCAGCATGCGGTTCAGCCACGAGTGGATGATGCCGTCGCCCGGACGCAGGGAAACGCCGCCGCGGGTCATGATGAAGTCAGGCAGGGTGTGGTGGGTGGTCACGTCGATCGGCTTGGGGTAAGCCGCGGTGTGGCAGAAGGACTGCATCACCAGGTCGGTCGAGAAGCCCAGGCACGCCAGGTCTTTCAGTTCGTCACGGGTCATTGGACCGGTGGTGTCCTGGGAACCCACGGTGGTCATCTTCGGTTCGCAGTAGGTGCCCGGGCGAACGCCGGTCACGCCGCAAGCCCTGCCGACCATTTTCTGCGCCAGGGTGAAGCCCTTGGTGCTTTCAGCTGGAGCTTCAGGCTTCTTGAACAGCGTCGAAGGTGGCAGACCCAGCTCGGTACGAGCTTTCTCGGTCAGGCCACGGCCGATGATCAGCGGGATACGGCCGCCGGCGCGCACTTCGTCCAACAGGACCGGGGTCTTCATTTCGAAGGTGGTCAGGACTTCGTCGGTGCCGTGCTTGCAGACTTTGCCAGCATGCGGGTACAGGTCGATCACGTCGCCCATGTGCATGTTGGATACGTCGAATTCGATTGGCAGTGCGCCAGCATCTTCCATGGTGTTGTAGAAGATCGGAGCGATCTTGCTGCCGAAGCAGAAACCGCCGGCACGCTTGTTCGGCACGTAGGGAACGTCGTCGCCGAAGAACCACAGTACCGAGTTGGTGGCCGATTTACGCGAAGAACCGGTACCGACCACGTCGCCAACGTAGGCGATCGGGAAGCCGGCGTTGCGCATTTCTTCGATCTGCTTCATCGGGCCGGTGACGCCTTGTGCGTCAGGCACGATGCCGTCGCGAGCCATTTTCAGCATGGCCAGGGCGTGCAGCGGGATGTCCGGGCGGGACCAGGCATCAGGTGCAGGGGACAGGTCGTCGGTGTTGGTCTCGCCAGTCACCTTGAACACACGCAGGCTGATCTTGTCGGCCAGCACAGGGCGTTTCACGAACCACTCGCCGTCAGCCCAGGACTGCAGCACGCCTTTGGCGTGTACGTTACCGTTCTTGGCTTTTTCAGCGACGTCGTGGAAGGCATCGAACATCAGCAGGGTGTGCTTGAGTTCTTCGGCCGCTACTGGTGCCAGCTCGGCGTCGTCCAGCAGGTTGACCAGGGTCACGATGTTGTAGCCACCCTGCATGGTGCCGAGCAGTTCAACAGCGCGCTTCTTGTCGATCAGGGGGGATTTGGCTTCGCCTTTGGCGATGGCGGACAGGAAGCCGGCCTTGACATAGGCTGCTTCGTCCACTCCAGGCGGAACGCGATTGGTGATCAGGTCAACGAGAAATGCTTCTTCGCCAGCCGGGGGGTTCTTCAGCAGCTCGACCAGGCCTGCAGTTTGTTCGGCGTTAAGCGGCTGGGGAACGATACCCAGTGCTGCACGCTCTTCGATATGTTTGCGGTAGGCTTCAAGCACAGTTATTACCCTCATCAGTGGTCCCAAATGGGTGTCCGGGACGCTCATCCCGAAATTGCCGTACTCATGCGCTGCGTGGCGTTGTGAGCCACTTAGCCAGAATTACCGACAATTCCTTACAGAAGCTGCTTTCAAAGTTTTACGCCTGCAGAACGGGAGCTGATGAGGGTTGGCGTTGGGCTTTTCCCCGCTGGAAAAACCCCTCGCCAACACCGCTCTGAAGGAACGACTGTGCTCGTGACGCTTTGAAAACAGCTTCTAACGGACATTGGCGCCTAAAAAGGCAGGCTGATTCTACGGCAAAAAAAAATTAAAGGTAAGTTGGCACCTGAAACTTTGAGGGGTGATCAATGTTAGACAAAGGGCTAACATGCCGTCCTGTTTTGCTTTTTCGCGTTTTGCCTACCTATGCCCAATCAGACCATCAAGACCCCCTGCGTCGGCCTTTGCTCCACTGTTTACGGTGATTTGGTGTGCCGTGGCTGCAAGCGTTTCCACCACGAAGTGATTCACTGGAACGGCTACAACGAGGAAGAAAAGCGCGCAGTATGGCTGCGTCTCGAGCAGTTGTTGTCCCAGGTGATGGCCGCCAAGGTGGAGATTTTCGATCCGGCGTTGCTGCGAACGCAGCTGGAACAGCGCAAGATCCGCTTTGTGCCGCATCAGTCCCAGTATTGCTGGGCCTACCAGTTGATCGCCCGGGGCGCGCGGGTCATCAACAACCTGCAAGCCTACGGGATGGTGTTGTTGCCGGAGTTTCGCGACTGGAACCTGCCGGAACTGCGCGACGCCATCGATCGGGAATTTTTCCTGCTGTCCGAGGCGCATTACCAGCGGTACATCGCGCCGGGGTTCCTCAAGGACGCGTTTGGCGGCTAGACCCTGAAAGCTTCGCGAGCAAGCCCGCTCCCACATTCAACCGCGTTCCTCCAGTTGATATGCGGTTGAGTGTGGGAGCGGGCTTGCTCGCGAAGACGGCCTGACAGGCGCTACGAATCTCAATGCTTGACCGCCAACTCCTCCAGGTGATCCTCGACTTCCTGGGGCTTGAGCACCAGCACATCGCTCTCTACCGCATCGAGCACCACTTCCGCCGTATTGCCGATCAACGTCCCCGATAAACCACTGCGCGCCACGGTGCCAATCACTGTCACGGCCGCCTGCAGCTTGTGCACCATGAACGGAATCAACACATCCGCCGGGCCCTCGGCAATGTGCAGGTGTTCGTTGTCGATGTCGAACTCGGCCTGGAACGCCTTGCATTGTTCGCGATAGCGCGCCTCGATGGTCTCGCTCAGCTGCAACGTTGGGTCGGCTGCCGACAGCATGGGCGAAGGATGAGCACTGATCACATGCAGATGCGCCTTGGCCAGGCTGGCGATGTCGTAGCCGTAATCGATGATGGTGTTGTGCAGATGACGGTGTTCACTTTCCATATTGCCAACGTCGACAGCCGCCAGGATCACCTTGTCCTTCCACGAACCGGCGGTTTTCACCAGCAGCACCGGGGTAGGGCAGTGGCGCAGCAGTTTCCAGTCCACTGGGGTCAGCAGGGCCTTTTTCAGCGAGCTGTCAGGGAAATGCTGTTTGATGACCAGCCCGCAGCCCTCGGCCTGCTGCACGTCGACGATGGTTTCGTGCAGGCTTTCATTCCAGGCCTGTTCGGTCGTGACGCTGTACCCGTCTTGCAGCAGGGCAGCCTTGAGCACGCCCAGCATGGCGCTGTGATCGTGCTTGCGGTCACACACCAGCAAATGCAGGTGCGCCTGGGTTACACCGGCGATCAGTTTGGCTCGTTTGAGTGCCAGGCTTTCCGAATGCTCGGGGTCGATGACCACCAGGATGCTGCGAATGGCTTGCATGATCGGGATCTCCTGAAAATGAAAAAGCATGGCGTTGCACAACTATAGTTGCTGTGCGGCAATCGGTGACTTGATGCATATCAACGGTGTGACTGGTGGTCTTCGGGCAGGCCGGTATAATCGGCGCCCTTCGTTTTATACCTTTTCTACCCTTTTTCCGTGAGCCCCATGATCCTTCCCGAAATTCACGAGTTCCTCGGCTGCCGCACCCCGGATGGCTGGGTTCAGGCCGCTTTGGCCGATCAGGACACCTTGCTGATCGACCACAAGAATTGCGAGTTCAAGGCGGCCAGCACGGCGCTTAGCCTGATTGCCAAGTACCACTCCCACGTCGACCTGATCAACATGATGTCGCGTCTGGCCCGGGAAGAGTTGGTGCACCATGAGCAGGTCATGCGCCTGATGAAAAAACGCAAGATCGGGTTGCGCCAACTGTCCGCCGGGCGCTACGCCTCGGGACTGCGCAAGGTGGTACGCAGTCACGAACCGGTCAAGCTGGTGGATACGCTCGTGGTCGGTGCATTCATCGAGGCCCGCAGCTGCGAGCGTTTCGAGGCGTTGGTACCACACCTGGACGAGGAACTGGGCAAGTTCTACTTCGGCCTGCTCAAAAGCGAGGCCCGGCACTTCCAGGGCTATCTGAAACTGGCGTACCAGTACGGGGACGCCAAGGACATCGCCCAGGTGATAGACAAGGTGCGGGTCGCCGAGCAGGAATTGATCGAATCGCCGGATGTGGAGTTTCGCTTCCACAGTGGCGTGCCAGTGGCGGCCTAAAAACCGACGAATCGCGGGCTTAACGGCTCAAGCCCAGGCGCTCATGCCACTCGGCGATCGATTCTTCGGGATAACCCTCGAACTGTTTATCGCCAGGCTTCACCTCGACCTCCACCCAGGAGGCCTTGGAGTCCAGCAACAAATGTGTGTGCTGCGGCGCCACGGGCAGCGGCGTGTCGATCGCCGAGGCGAATGGGTGGATCAATTCCGGCCATTCAGGGCTGAATAGCCACAAGCCCGAGCCGCACAGCGAGCAGAAATGCCGCTCGGCACTGCTGCGGTGGGCGCGCTGCTCGCCTTCGCCCTTGAGCAGCGCATGGTAGATCGCGATGTTCTTGCGCCCGCGCACCTTGAGGCTATGGGCGTCACCGGCAATATTGATCGCATAACCGCCACCGCCCTGGGTCTTGCGGCAGATCGAGCAGTAGCAGCGTTGATAGGGGTAGGGATGGGCGCTGGTCAGGTTGAACGACACCGCGCCGCAATGGCATGAGCCTTCGAGTTGCATGGGAATCTCCAGTGGCCGAATTGACTCGGTTCAGCCTAGAAGATATGCGGCGCGATTGCCGACGCCTTCGCGAGCAGGCTCGCTCCCACAATGATCCGCAAAGCCCACAAAACCTTTGTGGGAGCGAGCCTGCTCGCGAAGAACGATAACGCGGTCCCACTGGACGCCTACCTTCCACCGGGTCAGCATAGGCGCCTCGAAACCCGGACTCGACCCGATGCGCCGATTACCCTCCCTCGCAGCCCTCAGAACCTTCGAATGCGCCGCCCGTCATGCTCATTTTGGCCGGGCGGCGGCGGAGTTGTGCGTGACTGACAGCGCCGTCAGTCATCAGATCCGCCAGTTGGAAGAACAGCTTGGCGTGTCGCTGTTCGTGCGCGAAGGCCGGCAGATTCGTCCGACCGTCGCCGCCGGGCGCCTGATGCAAAGCTTGCAGCAGGCTTTTGAATTGATCGGTGATGCCTGCGATGAGCTTCGCGACCCTTCGTCCCTGGCGGTGTTGCGCCTGGCGGTCACTGCCGAGCTGGCGCAGAAGTGGCTGATGAGTCGCCTTTCGGATTTCTATGCGCGTTATCCGCACATCACCTTGCACCTTTACGAGCAGCCGATCGATGCCACGGCGCCGGGAGAAGACATCGACCTGGCAATCACCTACGGCACGGGTCCGGTGGACAGCAGTGCGTATTTCGTCCGGCCATTGCCGGCGCTGCAGTTTTTTCCGGTGTGCAGCCCTGGTCTATTCAACCAGGGCACCCTGAAAACCCCCAGGGACCTGGCCCGCCATTGCTTGCTGCATGACGATCAGGACGGCAAGACCTGGACCGCCTGGCTCACCAGCCATGCCGGTGACCAGCGCCCCGAACGGCAACTGTACTTCGCCCATGCCGGATTGGCCCTGGAAGCCGCGGCCCAGGGGCAGGGCGTCGCGATGGGCGATAACCTGACGGCCCAGGAAGATTTGCTCAGCGGTCGCCTGGTCCGGCCATTCACCTCAAGCATGACGGCATTGGGGCAATACGCGCTGGTGTGCGAGCGGGTTCGCCTGGAGCGGCCTGCCGTGGCGCAGATGCTCGAATGGTTCAACGATCAACTGGTCGATTGATGAGTTGAATTCAAGTGTTCCGAAATAATCATCGTTGGCGAGGAGGGCACGCGCGACCTTAGCCTGTGGTCATTCCAACCCCCACTGATGAGGTTTGCCCATGGCACGTTTGCTCGACTCCACGCCCAAACTCGACGGTTTCCGTTTGCCCGGTGAATTCGAAACCAAGTCCGGCTGCTGGCTCGGCTGGCCTGAACGCACCGACGTCTGGCGCAATGGCGCCAAGCCTGCGCAGAAAGTCTGGGTGCAGATCGTCACCGCGATCTCCCAGAGCGAGCCGGTCACCGTCTGCGCTTCGGCTGCACAATTCGCCACCGCTCGCCGCCAGTTGCCGCCGCAAGTACGCGTAGTGGAAATGACCTGCAACGACACCTGGTTCCGCGACAGCGGTCCGTGCTTCGTGGTCAACGACCAGAGCGGTGAAGTGCGCGGCGTGGATTTCGAGTTCAACGCCTACGGCGGCCTCGACGGCGGCTTGTACTACCCGTGGGACAAGGACGATCAGATCGCCAGCAAAATCCTTGAAATCGAACGCTTCGACCGTTATCGCGCGCCGTTGATTGCCGAACTGGGCGGTATCCAGAGCGACGGCCAGGGTAGCCTCCTCACCACCGAACAATGCTTGCTTAACCGGAACCGCAATCAGCATCTGGGCAAGGACGAAGTCACTCGCCGCTTGACCGATTACCTTGGCGCCGAGCAAGTCATCTGGTTGCCACGGGGTTGCAAGTTTGACGAAACCGACGGCCACGTAGACGATCTGGCGTGCTTCGTGCGCCCTGGTGAAGTGGTGTTGCAATGGACCGACAATCGCGCCGACCCGCAGTGGGAAATCTACCAGGAGGCCTACGATATCCTGCGCAGTACCCGCGACAGCCGTGGTCGCGAGCTGATCGTGCATAAGCTGCCACAACCGGATGTGCTGGAGTGGACCGCCGAGGAGGCCGAGGGCCTGGATCAACAGGACAGCACGCATGCTCGCCGGGCTGGCACGAAAATCTGCGCGTCCTATATCAATTACTACGCCGGTAACACCTCGATCGTGGTGCCGCTGTTTGGCGATCGCAATGATCAGGTGGCGTTGGCGACCCTGGCCGAACTGTTCCCGCGGCACAAGATCGTCGGCATCGAAAACTCTCGGGAAATTCTCCTCGGCGGCGGCAATGTCGCGTGCATTACCATGCCGCAGTACGCCAGTACTGCCTGCAACGAACAGGGCGTTTGATCATGGGCCTGCACAAACTGACCCAAGCGTTACTGCTGGTGCTTGCACCCCTGTGTGTGCAGGCCGCCGACACCGCCAAACCGGTGGTGAACCTGTACATCTGGGGCGAGTACCTGGCCCCGGACACCTTGACCAACTTCGAGAAGAAAACCGGTATCCATGTGGTCGTCGATCACTTCGATTCCCTGGAAACCGTCGAGACCAAATTACTCACTGGCCGTAGCGGTTACGACTTGGTGCTGACGGCGGGGCAGCATCTGTCGCGAGCCATCCAGAGTGGTGCGATCCAGACCGTGGACAAACAGCAGATACCGCACTTTGCCGGTGTCGGCGAAGAGTTCCGCCAGCACATGGCCGTGTTCGATCCGGGTAACCGTTACGCCGGGATCTACGCCTGGGGCACCACTGGCGTGGGTTATCAGGAGGAGGCGGTCAAGCAGCGCCTGCCCGATGCAACGACGGACAGCTGGGCAATGCTGTTCGACCCGACGGTGGTTTCGAAATTCGCCGATTGCGGGGTCAGCCTGCTCAACGATCCGAACGAAGTGTTCGCGGCGGTCATGAAGTACCTGGGCCTGGACATCAACCGCCAGAACCTCGATGACCTGAAACTGGCCGAACAGCAGCTGGCGAAGATTCGCCCCTACATTCGCTACTTCGACAACGACCTGAACATCAGCGACCTGGCCAACGGCAATACCTGCGTGGCGATGTCGTGGAACGGGAACGTGGCCATTGCGGCGGGCCAGGCAAAAGCGGCAGGAAAGCCGTTTTCATTGAAGTACCGGATACCGAAAGAGGGCACGCTGATCTGGTTCGATGCCATGGTCATTCCCAAGGACGCGCCGCATCCCGAGGCGGGACTGGCATTGATGGACTACCTGATGACACCTGAAGTGATCGCGCCGATTACCGACACCATCCACTATGCCAATGCCATCACGGCGGCGGATAGCTTGATCGATCCGGCGATTCGCAATGATCCGGGGACTTATCCGCCGCAGGCGGTGCGAGCGTCGTTGTACAGCAAGAATGACAATGGCAAGGCGTTCAACCGCGCTTTGATTCGGGCGTTCAGTCGGTTGAAATCGGGGTTGTGATGGGCTTGGGCAGTCAAGCTCCAAGCAAACCTGTGGCGAGCTGGGCTGCGCAGCAGTCCCATTTTTTGGGGCCGCTTCGCAGCCCAGCGGGGATGAATCCCCTCGCCACAGTCCGTTTAACGGCTGGGCACCCGCCACAAATACCACGCTGCCACCGTCCGATACGGGCTCCAGGCCAACCCGATCTCGATCATCTGCTTGCGCGTCGGTTGCACCTGGAGCCCCTTGAGCCGTCGATAACCCTCGCGTACGCCAAAGTCATCGGCCGGCAAGATGTCCGGCCGCTCCAGGCTGTAGATCAATAGCATCTCGACCGTCCAGCGCCCCACGCCGCGCAGGGTCACCAGGCGTTCGATCAGTGCTTCATCGTCCATGGCCAGCGCCGTGGCGTAATCCGGCACCACGCCGTCCAGTGCAGCCTGGGCGATGCCTTGAATGGTTGCGATCTTGCTGGCGGAAAAGCCGCAACTGCGCAGTCGCTCAAAATCAGTCGCGACAATCTGCCCAGGCTGTGGAAACGCCACCGATGGGTAGAGCGCCAGCAACCGGCCGATAATTGCATCCCCGGCCTTGGCGTGCAGTTGCTGGTAGGCGATCGCCCGCACCAGTGACTCATAGGGATCGCGGGCTGTGTGAGGTTGATGCAGGCACGGGCCGATGGCGTCGATGTGGCGACGCCAGTCGTCATCCAGGTTCGCCAGCCATTGGGTGGCCAGTTGGTAGGGGACAGGCATAAAGCATCCTTGGAGCGGCTGACGAACGCCGCCTGTGATCAAAAGGCCAGTTGCTCGGTAATCTGTACCGCCGCCTTTTCCAGCCTGAGCAGGAATGCCTTGCGCGGCTGGCCTCCAGCGTAACCGGTCAGCGAGCCGTCGGCGCCGATCACCCGATGGCAGGGTACGACAATCGAGAGGCGGTTATGACCGTTGGCCAGCCCCACGGCCCGACTGGCACCGGGTTTGCCCAAGGTGGATGCGATCGCTCCGTAGGTGGTGGTCTGGCCATAGGGGATGTGTGCCAGTTCGGCCCATACCTGACGAGAAAATTCGCTACCGGGCATGTGCAGGGCAACGCTGAATTCAGTCCGGTTTCCGGCGAAATATTCACTCAGTTGGTCTTCGATTTGCTGCAAATGCCCGTTATGCCCTGGCGCCACGACGTAACCAAAGCGGTTTTGCAGCGCTTGCACTTCCCGGCTCAGGCTGGGCTGGTCGAGGAACTCCAGTAACACCAGTCCGCGACGTTCGGCCATGGCGATCATCGGCCCTAGCGGAGTGGTCAGGCGCGTGAACAGCAGCGGCTCACTGTTGGCGGCGCGGCCCGGCGTGATGTGGAACGACTTCTGGAATGCATCGCGAAAACCGCTGAGGGATTCGTAACCGGAGTCGTACGCGGCGCTGTCGATGGAGTGGCCCTGCTTGATCCCGCCCAAGGCCATGCCGAGGCGTCGGGTGCGCAGCCAGGCATGAAAGGTCATGCCCAGATGCTGCTTGAACCAGCGACGCAGTTTCAGCGGCTCGATGCCTTGGGCGATTAACTGGGCATCGGTCCAGCGCTGCTCGGGATCGGCGTCCACTGACTTGAGCAACTGCTGGACCCAGTGTGGCGCAATCGCCGCGGCGTCCATGGGTTTGCAGCGCAGGCAAGCGCGGTAGCCCGCCGCCAGGCATTCATCGGCGTGGGCGAAGAACTCGACATTTTCAGGTTTCGGGCTGCGCGCGGTGCAGCCGGGACGGCAGAAAATACCGGTCGTCTTGACCGCGGTAAAAAACACCCCCTCATAGGCGGTGTCTCGTTCGAGCATGGCGCGGACCATCTCGGCGTGGGGCGGCAGTAGCGAGTTTTGTAGGTTCATGGGGTGAGCTTAAATGGCGGGGCAGAACCCCTCCACCGGAAAATCGACAGGGAATTGCCCGCGTTCACCGGCAGGTGCCCAAGGGCGCGCGATCCGCCAGTTCTTCCAGAAGATCTGCGGAGGGAGCGAAAAACAGGCCACCGGTGACTGCGGTGCTGAAATCCAGCAAGCGGTCGTAATTACCGGCGGGCTTGCCGACAAACATGTTTTCGAGCATCTGCTCCAGAGGTTCGGGCGAGCGCGCATAGCCGATGAAGTAGGTGCCGAATTCGCCAGCGCCTGGCCGGCCAAAGGGCATGTTGTCGCGCAGGATCTTTACTTCTTCGCCGTCCTTGGTGATGGTCGTCAGGGCACTGTGCGAATTGCTCGGCTTGACCGAGTCATCGAGTTCAATATCGGATAACTTCGTTCGCCCGATAATCCGCTCCTGCGCCTCGACGGATAACGCGTTCCAGGCATCCATCTTGTGCAGGTACTTCTGCACCAGCACATAGCTGCCTGCGCTGAAAGACGGGTCTTCATCGCCCACCATCGCGAAGCTGTCAGCCTTGCGTCCAACGGGATTTTCGGTGCCATCGACAAAGCCGATGATGCTGCGCATGTCAAAATAGCGGAAGCCCTGGACTTCATCGACCACCGACACCGCATTGCCCAGCGCTGAGAGCAATTGCGTCGCCAGTTCAAAGCAGAGGTCCATCTGCTCAGCCCGAATGTGCAGCAACAGATCGCCTGGGGTGGAGATGGCGCGTCGTTCCTCGGGTCCGAATTCACGGAAGTTGTGCAGCGAGGCGGGACGCGGGTGGCCAAACAAGGTGTCCCATGCCGCGGAGCCAAAGCCACAGATGCACGACAGGTTGCCGGAGGGCACCCGTTTGCCTACCGAGCGTGTGAGGGCTGCGATGTCTGCGCACCAGCCCCGCACTTTGCTGGCGGCGTCACTGCCGGGAACCAGGGTTGCCACGATAAAAATCGCGCTGCGGGTAATGGGGCTGCAGATGGACTGTGCGTCCGGCGTTGATTGATCCATCGGCATGTGTCCCCATGAGCGGTAGTTTGGTCAGGCCCGACGCGCCATTAGCAACACTGAAGCCGCCGCCGACAGTAACCCTGCGCAGCAGCGATTGAACATCCGCTTGCCCGAAGGTTTGGCAAACCAGCGGCGCATGTGCAGGCCCATGTAAGCGTAGGCGCCGATAGCAATCCATTCCAGCATCAGGAACAACGCGCCCAACAGCGCAAATTGCGGTGCGATGGCATGGGTCGAGTCGACGAATTGCGGCAGGAACGCGGTGAAGATCAAGATTGCCTTCGGGTTGCCGGCCGCCACCAGGAACTCTTGCCGAGCCAACGCCAGCATCCCCACCGGCGGGGCGCTCACCGCGGTTTCTGCGCCGGGGTGGGCACGCCACAATTGCCAGGCGAGATAAAACAGGTACGCGGCACCGAGAATCTTGATTGCGTAGAACAGCAATTCCGAGGTTTGCAGCACCACCGCCAGACCGGCCGAGGCGAGGGCGATCATGCCGGCGAAAGCGAGCAGGCGACCCATGCCCGCCAGGCAAGCGGTGCGGTAGCCGTAGCGGGTCGAATTGCTGACCGACAGCAGGTTGTTCGGGCCTGGCGCCATGTTCAGGGCGAAGCAGGCTGGAAGGAAGAGGGTAAGGGTGGTGAGGTCCATGTTCGGCTCCAGCAGCAGAAGCCGTATTTTTATCACAGCTGCCCAGGGACTTGACCCGTACAGTCAGGGACACAGGCAGCGTACCAGTGGCTAGCGCGCGAATTTTTTCGCCCCTGCCACACACAGGATCACCGCCACGGTCACACCCAGCATGGACAGGCTGACGTGTTCATGCAGCAAGGTGGCGGCCAGTGCCAGGCCGAAAAAGGGTTGCAGCAATTGCAGTTGCCCGACGACGGCGATGCCCCCTTGCGCCAGTCCGCGATACCAGAACACGAAGCCTATCAGCATGCTGAACAGCGACACGTACCCCAGGCTGAACCAGGCCGGCGTACTGATGCTGGCGAACGAGCCAGGCAACCGCCACAAGGTCAATGCAGCCATGGCTGGCAACGCAAGTACCAGCGCCCAGGAAATCACCTGCCAGCCGCCGAGTGTGCGCGATAGCTTTGCACCTTCGGCATAACCCAGGCCGCAAGCCAGGATCGCCAACAACATCAGGATGTCGCCTAGGGGTGAGGCCGTCAGGCCCTGGGCTACGGCGAACCCGACCACCAGCAGGCTGCCCAGCACCGAGAAGACCCAGAACACTGGCCGGGGGCGTTCGCCTGCGCGCAAGACGCCGAACACCGCAGTTGCCAGCGGCAGCAGGCCGACAAATACGATGGAGTGTGCGGATGTGATGTACTGCAGCGCCAGCGCAGTCAGTAGCGGAAACCCCACCACCACGCCCAATGCCACGATGGTCAGGGGCACAAGCTGATGTCGGCCGGGGCGTTTTTCCCTGAACAGCAACAGCAGGCACAGCGCCAGAATTGCGGCGAGGGTAGCGCGGGCTACCGTGAGGAACAGCGGATCGAATTCGAGTACCGCCACCCGCGTCGCGGGCAGCGAGCCGCTGAAGATCACCACGCCAATCAGGCCGTTGATCCAGCCGCTGGCATTTTTTTGCAGCGTCGGGTTTTGCAGGTTAGACGTCCGTTCCATGTGACTCACGCTCATTGTTTGATTGCACGAAACCATCCTATGGCTGACCATCGATACAATCAAAAAATTGTCATGGATACATTTGTACATGCCTCGATCCCGCTACAAAACGCTGGTTGACGCCTTTGCCGCTGACATCCGCTCGGGGCGTTTGCCTCCGGGTACACGCTTGCCGACCCACCGGCAATTGGCCACTGAGCACGGTTTGGCGTTGGTCACCGCGAGCCGGGTGTATGCCGAGCTTGAGAGCATGGGCCTGGTCAGTGGTGAAACCGGACGTGGGACTTTTGTCCGGGAGACTTCACTGCCGCCGGGCCAGGGCATTTCGCAATCGGTGGTCGCGGCGGGGATGATCGACCTCAACTTCAACTATCCGTCTTTGCCGGGTCAGGCTGACCTGTTGCGCAACGCCCTGCGTCAGCTCGCGTTGTCCGGTGACCTGGAGTCGCTCCTGCGTTACCAGCCTCACGCCGGGCGTCTGCATGAGCGGGCTGCGTTCGCCCGACATCTGGGCGAGCGTGGCCTGAACGTGCCAGCCGAACAGGTGCTCATCGTCAGTGGCGCCCAGCACGGCCTGGCAGTGGTATTGATGAGCCTGCTCAAGCCTGGCGATGTGATTGTTGCGGATGCCTTGACCTATCCGGGCTTCAAGACGCTGGCGGAAACACTGCATCTCGAAGTCCTGCCCATTCCCGTAACGGACAACGGACCTGATCTGCCGGCCCTGGATAAACTTTGCCGCACTCGATCAGTGCGAGCCGTGTATTCGATGCCGACCCTGCACAATCCGCTGGGTTGGGTAATGGACGCCGATCAGCGCCAGCATCTGGTGGCTATTGCACGCCGGTATGACCTGACGATCATTGAGGATGCGGCCTACGCTTTCCTGGCCGAAAGCGCACCGCCACCGCTGGCGGAAATGGCACCGGAAAGAACCGTGTATGTCAGTGGCTTATCCAAGAATGTCGCCACAGGCTTGCGCGTGGGTATTGTCGCCGCGCCGGCGCAATGGGTTGCCGGGTTTGAACGCACCATCATGGCGACCACCTGGAACACCCCTGGGGTGATGACCGCCATTGCCACGGCCTGGCTAGAGGACGGCACTGTCAGCCGGCTCGAGGCGCAAAAACGCGCGGACGCACAGGCCCGCCAAGCCTTGGCTCGTGAGGTGCTGACGGGACTGCGGAGCATCAGCCATCCGTCCTCGTACTTTATCTGGTTGCCCTTGGCCGAAGACGCCAGGGCCGATCAGATCGCCATGGCGCTGATGCGCGAGCAGGTGTCGGTGTCGCCCGCCGAACCCTTTGCGATTACCCAGCATGTTCCGCATGCGCTACGCCTGGCGCTGGGCTCGGTGGACATGGACGCGCTAAGCCAGGCATTGGTGACGGTGAAGAGGGTGGTCGGCTATTACTCATGACGGGCACATCCTTGGGCAGTTTTGTTCAATACGCGCACCATCAGGCTCTCTATCTTGACGCCTGGTTCAATTGACTGAGCAGGTGTGCGATGAGTTTGATCATGTCCATGGCGGCGTTTGCATTGGCCGCTTCAATAACGCCGGGGCCGGTGAATATCGTGGCGCTGGGTTCGGGCGCGCGCTTCGGTTTTCGCGCCAGTCAGCGGCATGTGGCCGGAGCGACGCTGGGGTTTGTGCTGCTGGTCCTGATGGGGTTGGGTTTGCATGAGCTACTGCAATGGTGGCCGGCAATGACGCAAGTGGTGCAATGGGCCGGGGTAGCGTTCCTTCTGTACATGGCGTTCAGACTGGCCGCCGACAACGGCCAGCTGGAGGCCAAGGACAGTGGCCGCGCGCCATCGATGCTCTATGGCGCGGTCATGCAATGGCTCAACCCGAAAGCCTGGCTGGCCTGCGTGGCCGGCATGGGCGCGTTCGTCGCCGATGGCGAGGCCCACCTGGTGTGGCAGTTTGCTGCGGTGTACCTGGTGATTTGCTACGTGTCGGTCGGATGCTGGGCCTACGCCGGGACGTTCTTGCGTGGCTACCTGGACAACCCGACGGGCATGCGCGTGTTCAATCGGTTGATGGCGTTGTTGTTGGCGGTGAGTGCGGTGTACTTGGTGTTGCCAGAGATGCACTGACACGCCATTTTGTGGTGTGCAGGGTTACTCCGTGAGAGCTGCCCGACCCATTTCAAGGTGGTGCACAGAAACGTGACTTCAGGAAAGCTTCAGGCCCTGAGGGCCCCCGCTTCGGTATTTCGTGACAACGACTCATGATGAGCGAAATTTGCAATCATCAGCCAAGGGCTGTTTGGCATCCTGCGCCGGTCGAATTTTTTGTGGCGATTGTGGCGCGGTCGACCGTCGTCGTTCATGCGACCGGAGCCACTTCTCAATGCCTCGGGAAATGTCCAATCATAAAAGGAAAAATGAATGACGTTAATTACCCCGCGGCAAATCTCAGCAAGTATTTCGAACACCGGCGATAGGATTGAAAGTTCATCAGCGAGCCTCCCGCAACATTCTCAGCCAATAGACAGGCTCGCTGCACAAGTCATTAAAGCTTCAAATTCTTCAGTGCAGTTTTCAAAGGGATCTGCAAGTGGTGACGTCCATATCGGTATCATTTACCGGCCAGATAACTTTGGTGCTGGGCATGCTTTGTACGATAAACCTCCGGTCCGTACGATGAGTCAGTTGAATCCCATGATCGGTGAACCGATCACCTTGCCCAAGAGCCTTTCCAACATCAATTTTACTCGAAACAATAAAGAGGATGCGCAGAAAAGTAAGGAGGTCATTCAACGCCGACAGGAGGCTTTTCAACAGCCAGCGCATGAACATAATAGCGGACTAAGTGAAGTGCATGGGCTGTTCATCCCGGGCGCCCCATCGGCAGTGCATAGTCAGCAGGGGGAAGCCATTAACATACCGAGCCAAAATAGCAAACATAAATCGAAGCGCAACGAACTGGATAGTCGTGCGCAGTTCGAGCACCGAAGTATTGCAGAGGCGCGGTTGCATGGGAAACCGGTATTGGCTATCTGCGCCGGAGCGTGGCGTTTGGCCGAAGCATATGGGGGCTGCACAGAGACATTTGGTGGCAGCGAGCTTAAAAAACACTACAGCCCAGGTGCTGATACCATGAATGTGGGTCACGACGTCGACATAACGCTTTCGCATACAAACCTAAGCGGTACGATGCCGAAAAAAGACGAGCATGGATATAACGGGCAGCCTTCTGCTATGCGAGATGACAAATTGGGGTGGGTGAACACTACCCACTGGGCTAGCGTGAAGGCGAACGAGGATGGCACCTTGGCCAGCGCACTCGAGACTCCAACCCCAACCCCAGCGCCAGGTTTACGCGAACTGCAGAATCAATCAAAGTTGCCGACAACCCCAAGTGAATTGATTATAACTGCAACTTCGGAAGGTAAAGTCGAAGCATTCGAAACCCGCCATGGCGCGCCAGTAATGGGTGTGCAGTGGCATCCAGAGGCGTATCTTCCTGGAATGAGTGGTCGAGATCCGATTTCTCAAGAAGTGATGGGGCTTCAATCTCCGAAAGAGTACGATGCCTATTTACGCAATCATGAAAGAACTGTCGCGCAATCGGATAATCTATTCAAGGCATTTGGACAAAGTGCAGCGGCATATCGAGGGCGTCAGGAAGTTAATCAAGAGATTAAAGAGCGCCAGCTGAAGTATGATCGCGATTAAACGGTGCGGATTGGCTGGGAATATCGAGTGTATTCACCAATATGCCATCAGGTGATCGGAGCAGGCGGCTCGTTGTGCAACTGCTCGTGTTCACCCCCGATACTGCCCCGGTGTCGCCGCCAGATGCTGCTTGAACGCCCGCTGGAAATGCGCTTGGTCGGCAAACCCCGCTTCCAGCGCCACGTCGGCGATCAGCTTGCCATTGCGCAGTTGATCCTGGGCAAACTGGATACGCCGGTTGACCAGGAAGGCGTGGGGCGTCATGCCGTAATGCTGCTTGAACGCGCGGATCAGGTAGGAGGGCGACAACTGCGCCGCTTCGCAGATATCTTCGAGCTTGAGCATTTGCGTGCAGTGCTCGCGGATGAAGTCGGCGGCGCGTTCGAGCTTGAAATTGGGCTGGTGCAGCGGTTGTTCGGCCGGGTTCAGGCGTAGTTGCACCTCGGTGAAAAATTCCACGGCCGCGCTGTGTTTACCCAACACGTCTTGCTGGGCATCGACCAGCACCTGATGCAACGCCTGCAATCCAACGAACAAAGCACGGTCCGCGGTGTGGGTGGCCGCGAACCGGCGAAACGCCAGATCGTTGCCGAACCCGAGTTGATGCTGTAAATCGGTGAGCCACGGGGTGTCGACGTACAGCATCAGGTACGACCAGGGCTGGTCATCGATTGGATTGCAGGCATGGACATCACCGGGGTTCATCAGCACGACGGTCCCGGCGCAGACCTCGAAGTTCGATTGCTCATGGACATAGGTACTGCGCCCGGCGGTGATCGCACCGATGGAAAAGTGCTCGTGGGCATGCCGGGTGTAACAGACCTCGCGTCCGTCGGCGATGGAGCGGGCTTCGATGAAGGGCAGGGCATCATCGCGCCAAAAGCGCGGTGCCTTGTCGGTGTCCCTGGTCTTTGCGGGCTTCATGATCAATCCTTGGCAGATCAGCGCCTGAGTGTATTAGCTCTCGCCTTCAAAGGCTCGTTTCAGTTCGGCGATATCGAGTTTTTTCATGTGCATCATGGCCAGCATCGCGCGCTGGGATTTTACCGTGTCGGGATCCTTGATCATTTCCATCATCGCGACCGGCACGATCTGCCAGGACACGCCGAATTTGTCCTTGAGCCAGCCGCATTGCTGTGCTTCGACCGGCCCACCGGCAGACAGGCGTCCCCAGAAGTGGTCGACTTCTTCCTGGGTCTGGCAGTTGACCTGGAACGAGATCGCTTCGTTGAAAGTGAAGTTCGGGCCACCGTTGAGACCGGTGAAGGTTTGCCCGTCGAGTTCGAAGCTGACCGTCATGACCGAACCGACTTCCCGGCCGTGGAACTCTTTTCCAGCCTCGCCGTAGTGAGTGATGGCGGTTATTTTCGAATGATCGAAGATCGCACAGTAGAACTTGGCGGCCTCTTCGGCCTGACCATCGAACCACAGGCAAGGGGTGAGTTTTTGCACATGTAGCATGGCGGGTCTCCTTGGCAGGTTTTTGCAGGCTGGATTATCAGCGTAGCTAGCCTGGGGCGGCCTGGTCGTGCCGTAGATCGCCGAGTGTGTAAGGATTTTCTACAGAATGTTGTCAATATGACTGCGACCTGAGTCATGCTGACTACGCCTTTAGCGAGTCGTTGTGACCAGTACGTTCTCAGGGCCCTGATTTTCATGGGTTAATTGGGTGGCACGCGACTTGATAAGCCCAACGTACAACTGAACTGCTACAGGAGTACGGAAATGTTCCATGTCTTCAGCAATGCTCAGAATGTCCTGCACCTATCCAGCCGTGTGTTGGGCGTTGGCCTGGCGATGTTACTGGCCGGCATCTACGGCGCTTACCTCCATGCTGGCCATCTGTCGATCGTTGCACTGGTGTCGTTGCATGCCATGACCATCGTCGGACCGACCCTGCTGAAAATCGGCTACGTCATGCGCCTGCTGGCCCAACACCGGTTGAGCAAACCTCAGTTCGTGGCGCTGGCCTGATGCGTAAACTGTCCGCAGCTCCCGTCTTCAGCCTTGGTTTTAGACCGTTTTTTCTCGCGGGTGCCGCGTTTGCCGCAGTGGCGGTGGCCATCTGGGCCCTGTGGCTGTACGGGCGTTTGCCCGAAGCGCAACCGGTAGGAGGCATGCTCGCCTGGCATCGGCACGAGATGCCGTTCGGGTTCGCCGTGGCGATCATTGCCGGTTTTCTGCTGACGGCGGTGCCGAACTGGACCGGCCGCCCCGGGCTCAACGGTTGGCCACTGATCGGGCTGGTGCTGATCTGGTTGCTGGGGCGACTGGCCTGGTTACTGCCGATTTCTCCTGCAGGGGTGCTGCTTTCGCAACTGCCTTTCTTGCCGTTGTTGGCCTGGGTGCTGGGACGAGACCTGGTGGCTGCTGGCAAGCGTGAGAACTATCCGATTCTGCTGCTGATCACCTTGCTGGCCGGTTGTCAGCTCATGACACTGTGGGGGCTCTGGACTGATGACACAGGTTTGCAGCGGCGTGGTGTATTAGCGGCCTTATGGCTGGTAGGCGCACTGATGAGCGTGATTGGCGGGCGGGTAATTCCGTTCTTCATTCAACGCGGCTTGAACCGTCCGGCGACGCCTGCAGCCAATCCATTACCCACCAAGGTGCTGATGGTGAGCGGGTTGTTGGCGGCGGTGACGTTTGCCATCGGTTTGAATGACGTGCCCAGGTTTTGGCTGGCGGCGTTGTTTTTATTGATGGGCAGTCTGCATCTGTTGCGCCTGTGGCGTTGGCATGACCGGGGTATGTGGCGTGTGCCGCTATTGTGGTCGCTGTACCTGTCTTATGCCTGGCTGGTAGTGGCGGTGTTTGCCATGGCGCTGTGGCATCTCGGCCTGATGCCGCAACAGAGTCTGGCCACGCATTCGTTGGCGGTGGGCGGTATTGGCGGGTTGATTCTGGCGATGATTGCGCGGGTTAGCCTGGGGCATACCGGTCGGCCGCTGCTACCCTCGAAAGCAATCGTTGCGGGGTTTGCCCTGGTGCTGTTGGCGGCTTTGTCACGGGTGTTGCTGGTGCCGTTCGCCGGGTGGGGATTGGGGGTGTCGGCGTTGCTTTGGTGTGTGGCGTTTGTGCTGTTTCTGTGGCGTTACACAGGTATTTTGTTCAGCCCGAGGGCGTAGGAGTCAGGCTTGCTGGTGAAGGCGTCCTGGCAGACGATAATTGTCTTTCAGGTGTACATATCCGTTCCTGCGGTAACGGCCACCTAGGGTTTCGCTTTTACAGCGAGTCACTTGGAAGAGCGGAACGCCGCCCGGCCCCAAGTAACCAAGGGCTCTTGCCCCTGGCGTTCGGTGCCTCGCTAATGCTCGGTATGCCCTCGCTCCGGTCCTGCTCCGTGGGCTCGCCGCGATGGGCCATCCTTGGCCCAGCGCGGCTAAACCGGCATCCATGCCGGTTTACTCACTGCGCAGAACCTCCACTCGGCCTCTCGATGTGGCAAGAACATCAAAAGCCAGATCACAATCAAAAGCGAGGCGGCCGACCGGCCGGCCTGATCGGAAGCCATGCGCGTACCTTCTGTAGGAGCGAGCATGCTCGCGATGAACCCGAGAGCATCGCGGGCTACCAGGTGCCCCGCGTTATCGTTGACGACCATCGTCGGAACGCCGCCCGGAGCAGGCTCGCTCCTACAGGGGATCGAGGTACACCCGTAAAAGTCAGGTCGGCTGTCAGGCAGCCTCGCTTTGCTGTTGATCGCGAGCGCCCCGTTAACCACGATGGCCGAACGCAGGCATTGCGCAGTGGGGAAACCG
>NZ_JBYTEO010000080.1:0-26983 GCF_058791355.1 Pseudomonas sp. EB271-G4-1 | reverse complement strand
CCGAGTGGTGGGGCAAAGCCTTTTGCTTCCTTTTTGGTGTTTGAAAAAGGGAGTCGCTGTAAAAGCGAAACCATAAGTGGCCGTTACCGCAGCAATGGATATGTACTCCGACAATAAATCTCACATATAGCTTCCTGTGACGCTTCGCATCACCGTTGCGCACGGCTCAATTAACGCGTCGTCAGTGGAACGCGGAGCGTCCCTGGCGGCATTCCCACGCAGAGCGTGGGAACGATCAAGAGCCAGTTGAGGGCATGCACTCAACCATAGAATTCCCCACAGGGATACGCGCCCTGCAGGAGCCGTCGCACGGATCAGAAATCGCGCTTATAAAAGATATCCAACGAACTGGCCACGCCACCCGCGGCCTCAAGGTAGACCTTCTTGCTCAACTTGTAGCGCAAGGCAATGGTGTTGGCCGGTTCGAACACACCGACGCCATAACGCAGGCTGAGCTTCTCGGAAAGGTTGCCGCTGGCGACCACGCTGGTGGCGTTGCCACTGCCCTCGGTGTCGAGCTGGAAATCCTCGATGCCCAGATTCTTCGCCAGGCCGCCGGTCACCCCGGAGCTGCCCATCAGGCCCAGGCCGAGCGCAGCCTGGGCGAGCATGTTGTTGTCCTCACCGTTGCTGCTCAGTGGACGCCCCAGCACCAGGTAGGACAGCGCCTGTTCCTGGGCCAGGGCCGGTTCCGAGAAAATCTGCGTGGTCGGTTGCTCGGCGCTGCCGCTCAAGCGGATGCCGGCGATCACATCGTCGGTCTGGCGGATCGCCTCGATGTCCAGGTACGGCTGGTCGATCGGACCTGCGAACAGCAACCGCGCCCGACGCACCGTAAGCCGCTGGCCGTAGGCGCGGTAACGGCCGTCGTTGAGCCATAGCTCACCACGGGTGTCCATGTTGTCACCGATGTGCACATGCCCCTGCACATTGGCAGTCAGGCCAAACCCTGCAAAGCTCAGCTTGTCTTCGCCGACCACCACATCGATGTCCATTTTCATCGCGAGGGGTGGTTTGCCCTCTTCGGTCTGCTGCCCGATGATCACCGTGTCATCGGACACCTTGACCGTCGATGGCGGCAATTCTCGAATGGTGATGTCACCCTTGGGCACCCGCACTTTGCCGGCGATGGCCAGTTCATCCCCCTTCATCGAGATTTTCAGGTCCGGGGCCACTTCGACTTTGGCGTAGGGTTCGACGCTGACCGGCAACTGCGAGCCCTTGAGCGCCAGGTCCACCACCAGCGCCTGGCCCCAGGCGACATTGCCATTCAGGCTGCCCTGCCCGGCCTTGCCGCTTTTCCAGTTGCCGTTGAGCTGCACGGATTCGCCCGCGATCAGCGCCTGCAGTTGCAACGCTTGAATCTCCATCGGCAATTCGGCGCCGGAAACCTCACCGTCGCTGAGCAACAGATTGCCATTGACCTGCGGCGCCAGCAGGCCACCGGCAATCGTGCCGCTGCCATTCAAGCGACCGGACAGTTTCTCGACCATGGGCACAAAGGGTCGCGCCACCGACACGTCCAGGCCATTCAAGCGGAACGTGCCAGTCATTGGCTTGTTCTTCGGCAACGGGTTGATCTGCGCCTGCACCCTCAATTCTCCGAGCTTGCCACCGACAAAATCCAGCTCGGTATCAATGCGCTTGGGCGTCAGCTGGCTGGTGAGTTTCAGCGTCTGGTAGGGGAAGTCCAGCCACTGATCTTTCTCGCGCACGCGCAACGTGCCGCCGCTGGCATCGATGCTGATCACGCCGTTCGGGCCGCTGGCCGGCAGGTCCAGTTGCACGTCGGCGTTGAGCCGGCCCTGCCAGGCGAAATCCTTGGGCAACCACTGGGCGAGGCTGTCGATGGGGAATTGCTTGAGGTGGTAACGCAGCTTCGGCTCGGGCATCAGGCGCTGGTCTTCACCGCACAGACTGGCCGGGCCAGATGCCCAGCAATGGGCGCCGAAATTGATTTTGCCGTCCGCCAGCCGTTCCAGTTTCGCCGGCCCCTGCAGCTTCCAGTCCTGGCCACCGGCCTGGATATCGCCGCTGGCCAGGCGTCCGCGCCAGTTGCCTTTGTCCAGTGCACCGTCGAGGCCAAGGGCGAGCTTGAGCTTGGGCCCTTGCAGGTCGAGGCTCAACTTCTGGTTCTTGATGTCGCCCTGCCCGCTGGCAGTCAGCGTACCCAGCGAGGTATCGCCCGCCTGGATGCCGCTGCCCTTGAGGTCGATTTTCGCCCGTTGCGCGCTGTCGAGTGTCGCATCGAGGTTCAGGCTTTGCAGGCGGTTGTCCTGGAAAGCCAATTGCGTGCCTTGCAGCCCGAGCTTGCCTTGCGGCGCCTTGAGCGTGCCGGCGACATCGACCCGGCCATTGATCTGGCCGCGCAATTGCGGCCAGAGCTGGGCCAGTCGCGCCAGCTTGATGTCGATCTGCCCGGTGAGTTTCTGCTGCAGGCTGCCCTTGCCGTTGATGCTGTTGTCGCCGAGGCGAATCTGCAGGGCCTTGAGGTTCCATTGCTCGCCACTGCCATCGGCCTTGGCTTGCAGGACGGCTGGCTGCCCACGCAACTTGCCCTTCAGGTCCAGGTCGGCGCTCAGGCTGAGCGTTTCGTTCTTCATCTCGCCTTTGCTGCGCAACGGTCCGGCCAGGGTGCCCGGCAGTTCCGCGACCCAGTACGCCGGGTCGATCGCGGAAAGATCCAGCGCGGTATCCCAGGCGATGCCGTCGGCGAATTGCAGGTTCAGGTGCCCTTCGGCCTTGCCCTGCCCGGCGACGAGCTGGATCTGTTGCAGGTAGATTTTCGTCAGGTCGCCGGCAAACGGGCTGGTCAGGCTGAACGCCCCGGCCGGGCCATCCAGGGCCGCATCGAAGTGCCCCAGGTATTTGCCGTCGGTGTAGGAGACGTCACCGTTGAAGCTGCGCAGGGCCACTTGGGGTTCGTCGATCAGCGGGTAAAGACGGTGCCACGGGAAATCCAGCCAGGCGACTTTGGCATCAGCGCTCAGGCCCTTGCTCCAGTCCAGTTGGCCGGTAAGCTTGAGACTTTGCTTGTCGTTGGCGGTCAGGTCCAGCGCGGCGATTTGCGCGCCGTTGGCGTCGACCTTGCCTTGCAGCGCCAGCCCGACCGGACCTTGCTCGGCAGGCAACGTGGCCTTGCCGACTAATTGATAACCGTTTTTCAGGTCACCGGCGCCGGTCAGTTCAAGCTGATTGAGTTGCAGGGTGTCTGGCAAGTCAGCGCTGGGTTTGAAGCCGTCAGCGGAGATACGCAAGGTAGCCGGCAGGTTTTCCACCAAGGGTTGCAGTTGGCCGGTCAGTTGGCCACTGAGATAGCCGCTGCTGTCGGCTTTCAGGTTAAGGGTCTTGAGCAGGTCACCGTCAATCTTCAGCGCCAGCGCCCAGGGTCCGCTGCCGGGTGCGGGCAGGGTGAGCTTGCCCTCGGCCTTGAGCGGCCAGTTGCCGGTCGGTTGCAGCAGGCCAGACAAGTGCAGGCTCAGCTCATCGCGCTGCAATTGCACCGAGTCGATCTGCAAGCCGTTGGCTGTCCAGTGTGCCGCCAGTTGCAAGCCCTTGAGTTGTTCGCTGCCGTTGAACAGCAGACTGCCAACCTGGATATCCCCCAGTTCGAGCGCCAGGGGCAGTTTCAAGTCAGGAAGACTGATCGGCCCACTGCTCTCCTCTTGCGCGTCGGGCGGCAATTGCAGGCTGACCCGATCAGCCTTTAATTGCCCGATGCACAAGGTCATGCGCGTCAGGCACAGCGGCGACCAGGCGAAGATGACCTTATCCAGTTCGACCCGGCTGGTGTCTTGCTGCCACAACACATGATCGGCGCTCCATTGCCCACCCAGGCGACCCTGGAAATTGTCCAGGCTCAAACCTGGCACGAACCCGAGCGCCCAGCGACTGCCCGTCGCCGTGCCCAGCACCGTGGCCACTGTCAAAACCACCAGCATCAGCATCGCCAGAACGGCCAGCAGCGTTATTTTCAAGCCACGCTTCACAGCTCGGGCCCCATGGAAAAGTGCAATCGAATGCCGCCATCGTCGTCCAGCGCATGGGCCAGGTCGAGGCGGATCGGCCCCACCGGAGAGATCCAGCGCACGCCGATGCCGACCCCGGTCTTGAGGTTTGGCAGCTCAAGTGTATTAAAGGAGTTGCCCTGATCGACGAAGGTCGCCACGCGCCATTTTTCCGCAACGGAATACTGGTATTCGGCGCTGGCGGTGACCATGTAGCGCCCACCAATGCGATCACCCTGATTGTTCTCCGGGGACAGGCTTTGATAGTCGTACCCCCGCACGCTCTGATCGCCACCGGCGAAAAAGCGCAATGAAGGCGGGATCGACTTGTAGCCGTTGGTGGCACTGCCGCCGACCTGCACCCGACCGAGCAAGCGGTGCTTGTCGAATACCGTGGTCAGGCCTTTGACCAGCGCGGTGCCGTACAGCAGGTTGTTATCGGACCCCAGCCCTTCCTTGGCGACCTTGCTTTCGAACTGCAGGCGATAACCGTTGTGCGGGTCGATGCGGTTGTCGCTTTTGAGGTACGAGTAGCTCACACCGGGCATCAGTAGCGTACTGAGGCCGGAATCGTCGCCGAGTCGGTATTCCTCGCGCTGCCACTTGAGCGAAACCACCCGTTGCCAGCCGCTGGGCAACTTGCTGTGCCACTCAGGACCGACGGTCAGCAACTTGCTGAGGCTGTCCTTGTCGGCGATTTCTTCGTTCTGATAACCACCGGCGAAGCGCAGTTTGTCGGTCAGCGGCGGGTCCAGGGGAATGTCGTAGAACACCCCGACGTTTTGCCGCGGCGCCGAGATTTCGGTCTCCCAGCCATAACTGTGACCCTGTGGGTTGACCCAGTGCCGAGTCCAGTTGGCCTTCACCCGTGGACCGACGTCGGTGGAGTAGCCAAGGCCTAGCCCCATGGTGCGTGGCTTGCGGGTTTCGAGCTTGACGTCCACCGGGATCACATCGTCCTTGGACGCGGTCGGCGCCGCGTCGACCCGCACGCCTTCGAAATAGCCGCTCGATTGCAGCGCCTGGTTGAGTTCGGCGATCAGTTCGGAGTCATACGGCGTACCCGCCTTGAAGGGCACCATGCGCTGCAGCAGGTCTTCGTCGAACGGTGTGTCGCCTTCGAAACTGACCTTGCCCAGCGAGTAGCGCGGGCCACTGTCGTAGACCAGCTCGATATCGGCCACGCCAGCGCGCGGGTCTACCGACAACTTCTGACGGGTGAAGTGGCCACTGAAAAAGCCATAGCGCGAGGCCTGGTTCTGGATCAGGCGCTTGGCGTCCTCGTACTGTCCGTGGTTGAGGACCGCACCGGTTTGCAGGGCATGGCTCTTGGGCACGCGAAAGGCCTTGAGGCTGGCCGCCGGGCCGTCGACGCGGATCGTGACGTTGCGCAAATGCACCGGCTCGCCGGGCTCGATGGTCAGCACCAGGCGCGGTGTCTTGCCCGCCTTCACTTCGCTGTCGATTTGCGGCTGGTAGTAACCCAAGGCCTGGGCAGCCTTGCGCGCCTGTTCCTCGGCGCCACGACTGAAGCGCAGCAAGGCCTCTTCGTCACGATCGCCGAGACTGCCGATATAGCCCTCTATATTGGCCTTCAGTGCATCGTTGGACGGTTTGATCCGCACATCCAATTCACTTTGCGCCAGCGCCGCGCAGCTGGTAATCAGCATCAGCACGCCACTGGTAATTCTTCCTGGAAACTTCATAGGCGCGGATGCTATCACGAGCGTGGAGCGTGATAGAGCCTGGCGTGCACGGAAAGTTCGACCTCAAGCTGTTGCGGAATGTAATACCTGCGGATTGGCGTGAAAAAACACGTGCTCGCGAATCGGCCCCACGGCCACCTCGCCGATTTCTTCATAGCCCTGGCGCTTATAGAAGTCCAGGTAACGAGGGTTGCCGGTGTCGAGAATCACGCCCTGGGAATTTTCATCCACCGCGCACCAGTTATGCACCGCCTGCAGCAGTTGCTCGCCAAAGTGCTTGCCTTGGAACTGTGGGTGAACCCCCAGCAACGGCAGCACGTGCACCGAGTCGTTCGGCACGCAGGCAGCGACGGCGTCGTGGTACTCAAGGTAGCGGCGGGTGCAGCGAAAACCGGTACTGAGCACCATGCGCAGGCGCCAGGCCCAACTTTCAGTCACACCCAGGCGCCGTTGCGGTGGCGCGATCAGGGCAATGCCGATCAGCCGGTCATTGACCAACAGGCCGATGGCCGGCAACTCCTGGAAAAAATGCTGCTTGACCAACTCGCGCACGGTGGCACGCACCCGTTGTTCATAGCCGGGACGCTCGGCTTCGAACAGATAGCTGAACGTCGGCTCGTGGCGATAGGCCTGGTATAGCAGCGAGCGGGCTTCACGGGAGTAACCACTGTCGAGCATGTGGATATCGGCAATGGCGGTCGAGGTTTCAGGCATGACGGTCGTTCTCCCTGGCGCAGCTCGCACGGCTGCGCTCTTGATGTTACGAGCTCATTTGGGCTGACGCAGTTCCTTGCTGATCGCAAATCAGTGTAGGCAATGAAATCCCGTTCGTCCCACCGCGCACTGGCTCCCGTTGCACATGTCAGCTAGCATCGCCTTTTTGCCAGGACTGCCGAGCATGAAGATCGTCTCCTTCAACATCAACGGGCTGCGCGCTCGCCCGCATCAGCTGGCGGCGCTGATCGAAAAGCATCAGCCCGATGTGATCGGGTTGCAGGAAACCAAGGTCCATGATGATCAGTTTCCACTCGAAGAAATCAAGGCTCTGGGCTACCACGTGTATTTCCATGGGCAGAAGGGTCACTACGGCGTCGCCCTGCTCTCCCGTCAGGAACCACTGGCACTGTACAAGGGCTTTGCCACTGATGAAGACGATGCTCAGCGACGCTTTATCTGGGGCACCTTTGCCGACGCCAATGGCGTGCCCGTGACCATCATGAACGGTTACTTCCCACAAGGAGAAAGCCGCGACCACCCGACCAAGTTCCCGGCCAAGCAGCGTTTCTACAGCGACCTGCAGGCGCTGCTGGAAAGCCAGTTCAAGAACGACCAGCCACTGGTGGTGATGGGCGACGTGAATATTTCCCCGGAAGACTGCGACATCGGCATCGGCCCGGACAACATGAAACGCTGGCTGAAAACCGGTAAGTGCAGCTTCCTGCCGGAAGAGCGCGAGTGGATGCTCAGGCTGAAAAACTGGGGCTTGGTGGACAGCTTCCGCCACCTCAACCCGGATGTTGCCGATCGCTTCAGCTGGTTCGACTACCGCAGCCGTGGCTTTGAAGACGAGCCCAAGCGCGGGCTGCGCATCGACCTGATCCTGGCGTCCCACGGGCTGCTGCCACGGATCAAGGACGCAGGCGTGGACTATGAACTGCGCGGCATGGAAAAACCTTCGGATCACGCGCCGATCTGGTTGGAGTTGAGTTAAAAACCGCTGCCTGTTTGATCGTTCCCACGCTCTGCGTGGGAACGATCAAAGCATGGGTGGCAGACAGAGCTGTCATCTTTCGGAAATCTTTCTGACTTATTCTCCCGGCACTTCCCTTGGTCTTGAAAGGTGCCGGCATGTGGCTACGCGGTTTGCTCCTGTTGATCCTCTGCACCTGGCTGCCGCTGTCGGTGGCGGCCAGCACCTTGCCGATTCCTGGGCAAGGTCCGGTGCTGCGTATCCAGGGCTCCAACACCATTGGCGCGGCACTGGGGCCGGCGCTGGTCGAGGGCCTGATGCGTGAGCAGGGTCTGCTCAAGGTGCACAGCGAACCGACGGACCGGCCCAATGAATCACGTATCGTCGGTGAAACCGAACAAGGCCGCCGGGTTGAAGTGCAACTGGCGGCCCATGGCTCCAGTACCGGATTCAGCGCGCTGAAAGCGGCCAGTGCCGATCTCGCCGCCTCTTCCAGGCCGATCAAGGACAGCGAACTGGTCAACCTGCAACCCTTGGGCGACCTGAAAAGCGCCAACGCCGAACAAGTCATCGCCATCGACGGGCTGGCAATCATCCTCCATCCGCAAAACCCGATGAACACCCTCGACACCGAACAACTGGCGCGCATTTTCAGCGGTGAGGTGAAAACCTGGGAGGAGCTCGGTGGCCACGGCGGGGCCATCCATCTCTATGCGCGCGACGATCAGTCCGGCACCTACGATACGTTCAGGGAACTGGTGCTCAGTGGTCATGGTAAAACCCTGAGCGGCAGCGCAAAACGATTCGAGTCCAGCGAACAATTGTCCGACGCAGTCAGCCAGGACCCACACGGCATCGGCTTTATCGGCCTGCCGTACGTGCGCTCGGCCAAGGCCGTGGCGATTGCCGACGGCCAGTCCATGGCCATGCTGCCACTCAACAACCTGATTGCCACGGAAGACTACCCGCTGTCCCGACGCTTGTTTTTTTACCTGCCACCCAAGCGCTACAACCCTTGGGCCGAAGCACTGGTGGCCTTCGCGCAAAGTCAGAAAGGCCAGGCGATCGTCGCGGCCAACGGTTTCGTCGCCCAGACGATCCAGGCCATGAGCGTCACGCCGAATGCGTTGATGCCCGAGGGCTACCAGGCACTGAGCCGCCACGCCATGCGCCTGACAGTGAACTTTCGCTTTGAGGAAGGCAGCGCCAGCCTGGACAACAAGGCCCGACAGGACCTGTCACGGGTCCTCGACTATATGAAGCAGCACGAAAAGACCGATCGCCGGGTAACGCTGGTCGGGTTCGGCGATGCCAAGCTCGATCCGGCACGCGCCGACCTGCTGTCCAAGCTGCGGGCCATGGCGGTGCGCCGCGAACTGGTGAAAAGCGGCGTGGTACTGCGGGACATTCGCGGTTTTGGCGCCGAAATGCCGGTGGCGGCCAATAGCGAGGATGAAGGACGGATCAGGAATCGGCGGGTCGAGGTCTGGGTCTACTAAGGCTGCCAGGCCAGGTCCTCGCGCAAATCGAACCTGGCCCGAAACGCCATCAGCCGAGCAATTTCTCCAGTTGCGCCACGGTGTCGACGGCGCCCATGGTTTTGGCAGCATCCAGCGCGGTAATGCCATTGGCGTCCTTGGCTTTCGGGTCGGCGCCTTTGCTGATCAGGTAGTCGACGACTTCGACACGGTTGAACATCGCGGCCATCATCAACGCGGTGCGGCCGTCGAATGACGAGCCCTCGACCTGGGCACCGCCTTCGACCAGGGCCTTGATCACGGCCAGGTCGCCCTTGAATGCCGCGCCGGCAATCGGGCTTTGGCCGTTGTCGTTGCGGATTTCCGGATCAGCCTTGTGCTCAAGCAAGACTTTTACCGTGTCCACGTGGCCGTGGTAAGCGGCCAGCATCAGCAAGGTGTCGCCCTTGTGATTGCGCAGGTTCGGCGGCAGGCCCTTGCTCAGCAGCGCAGCCATCATGGCCGCATCACCCTCGCGCGCCTTGTTGAAGACCTGTTCGGCAAACTCGGCGGCTTCTTCGGGGGTCATCTGGCGGCTTTTGTCAGACATTGATCGCTCCACTTTCAGTTTTTCGCAAAGCCGATAGTTTCCCGAGGGTGCTCGCCACTGTCACTTGTTTTTTCTGTTGCGCGGCCATAGCCCAATTCAATAACGCTTCTTTCAATAACGATGCTTGCCACCCTGGATGTCCGCCAGCACCTGCCCGGTGACCTGCACATATGTCTCGGTGCCCGGCAACCAGGCGTAGATCGGGTCATCGCCGGTCCTGCCAGGGTCGAAGGCTTCGTCCTTGAGCCGGGTCTTCTGGTATTTGAAGGTCCCGGTGATTTCCATTTTCACCTTCACCCGCAGGAACAGCGGCACCGCGTAGGCCGGCAGGTGCTGTCGGGCGAACGCCAGCAGCTCGCCGAAGTCCAGGGTTGCCAGGGATTCCGCTGGCGTGATCGCCGCCATCCCGGCCCGGCCATTGGTGTTGCGCACCTCCACGCCATAGGCAACGGCCTCGGAAATGTTCGGGTGCTGCAGCAGGATGTTCTCGACCTCGGTGGTCGACACGTTTTCCCCCTTCCAGCGGTAAGTGTCGCCCAGGCGATCGACAAACTGTGCGTGACCGAAACCGATGTTGCGCAACAGGTCGCCGGTGTTGAGGTATCGATCGCCCTTGGCGAACACGTCATGCAGCACGACTTTTTCGGTGTTATGCGGATCGGTGTAACCATCGAGCGGCGCCTTGTCGTCGATCCTGGCCAGCAGCAACCCCTGCCCGCCTTTGCCGACCTTGCGCATGAACCCATTGGCGCCACGGATCGGCACACCGCTGTCGTGGTCATACTCGGCCAGTTCCCAGGACATCAGGGAAAAGCCCACGGTATTGTCGAAATTGAGGATGTTGGTGAAGCCGATGTTGCCGTCACTGGCGGCATACAACTCGCAGATGTGCCCGACCGCGAAGCGCGTCTTGAATTCGCCCCATGCGCCGGGACGCAATCCATTGCCGATCATCTTGGTCACGCCGTGTTTGCCGTCGTCGGCACTGGCAGGCTGGTCGACCAGGTAGCGGCACAGCTCCCCTACGTAGCCCAGTGTGGTCGCCCGGTACTTGCGCACATCGTTCCAGAACTGGCTGGCGCTGAACTTGCGGCGGATGGCAAACCCCGACGCCCCGCTGATGGCCGAGCCCCAACATACGCACAGGCCGGTGGCGTGATACAGCGGTAACGTGCAGTAGACGATGTCTTCAGGGTGCATATCCAATGCGATCATGCCGAAGCTTGCGCAACTGCGCATCCAGCGCCCGTGCTTGAAAACCCCGGCCTTGGGCAGCCCGGTGGTGCCCGAGGTATAGATGTAGAAACAAGGGTCGTCGAAAAAGATCTGCTGGCTACTGGCGGGATTGTCGCTGCAGGCATCGACGCTGGCTGTCATCAGGTTGACGAACCCGTCGGGCGCGATGCCGGGATGGCTGTAGGTGTCCTGGTCGGCGACGAACCAGGTACGCGCCATCTCGATCGGCACCCGCTCTCGGACCGCCAGGTAGGCCGGCACCAGTTCCGCACCGACAACGATGGCCGCCGGTGTCACCAGGTGCAGGCTATGGACCAGGGCATCGCGGGTTTGCGAGGTATTGAGCAAAGCACTGATGGCACCGACCTTGGCCACCGCCAGGATGGTCACCAGCAATTCCGGGCGGTTCTCGATGAAGACCGCCACCACGTCACCCTTGCCAATGCCTTGGGCAATCAGGTGGTGGGCGATGCGATTGGCCCAACGGTTGACCTGGGCATATGTCAGCTGCACCTCGCCGTACAGCAAGGCCGGGCCTTCGGGGTTACGCAGGGTAGCCTGCTCGAAGCTCCAGCCCAGGCCACACGCTTGGGTCGGATCCTTGACGTTGGCGACCTTCATGCCCTTGACCACGCGAGGAATCGCTTTGGCAATGGAAGGCAGCTTGCGGAGCATCATGCCCCAGGTGATCGTGTCGTGCTGCGTGCGGCTCATGGCTGATCCCGTTGGCTCTTCTTATTGTCGGGCGGCATTGATTGACCCCGAAAATACGTCAACGGTTCTGCGGCTGTACACGCGGTTTTTGAAATGTTTTGTATCCGCGACACCCACGTTTGAAATCGTGAGCGCGCATAAGGCAAATGGTTCCATTGAAGCGCCGACGACCACGCAAAATGCAGGATGCACGATAGTCATTCATGCAGATTGCACGAAACCAAAAATCATCATCTTTTATATGTCATTGTTTTATATGACTATTTTAGAAAGCGACATACTGGCACAATCACTGCAACAGTCTCCCCATGCTTGCCATTCAAGAGCTAACGGAGCTGACAGACATGAGCCTCATCCAAGAAAAATTTTCTTCCTTGTTCTCCAACTTCGACGTCACCACCCAGGACCGTCCTGATGGCGGCATCCTGCTGACCCTGCGCTGCGAGGGTAGGGAATTCAAACGCTCGATCTCCTACCAGCAACTGCACAATGGCGATCAACTTTCGTGGGTCATCAGCGCCATTCGCCGCGACCTGGCCGAACAGGCTAGCGAGTTGCCACAAATCTCCCTGCTGCAAAGCCAGCAGCGCTTTGCCCTGCCGACCTATCATTCGCTGTAAGGTCGCGCCGCGGTAAACCAACAGGCCGTGCAAGCTTTCGCTTCACGGCCTGAGTTGTGTGGGTCGCCAACAGCTTTCAATCATCCATTCGCGGAAATCGCCCCGCGTTGTCGACGTCGGTGAAATGGGCCACCCAGGGTTGGCTGCTGGACAGACGAATCGCCACCACATAGGGCTGTTCGCCGATGTCCAGCCACTGCCGGGTGCCGGCCGGCAGCACAATCAGGTCGCCTTTCTCGCACAGCACTTCGTAGACATAGTCGTCGATGTATACAGACAACAATGCACTACCCGCGCTGAACAGCATGACTTCGGTTTCGTCCTGGCGGTGCTCGGCGAAGAAACTCGCGCGTATCGACTCTTTTTGCGGGTGATCGCGGTCGAGGCTGATCACATCGATCGCGCGCAGCCCGTGTTGGGTCATCAGTGTATCGATGGGCGCCTGGCAGGCGCTGATGACATCTTCGTGGCTGGCACCGGGGCGGATTTTCGCCGTGGCTTGCCAATGGTCGAAGCGTACGCCCTGCTCGGCGAGGGTCGAGGCAATGTCTTCGAAATGAGTCAGCACCTTGTTGGGTACGTCGGGACTGGAAACGTGATAAACGGACAGGCTGCTCATCAGGACAACTCCTTAAGGGTTCAAGAGGGAACGCGTGTCCTCTTGCATTCGTGTGGCAATGATAACGGCTGCGGCCAACGCGGCGAGGCTGGCAATACTAAAGGTTAAGGGGGCGCCAAGGGCCGTCCAGCTGTAACCGGAATACAGCGCGCCCATTGCGCCTCCGGTGCCGGCCAGTGCGGCGTAGAGCGCCTGGCCCTGCCCTTGCTGGCGTGGGCCGAAGCTGCGCTGCACGAACTGGATGGCCGCGGCGTGAAAGCTGCCGAACGTCGCCGCGTGCAGCACCTGGGCAAACAACAGCACCCAGAGAAATTCAGCCAGCGAACCGAGCAATAGCCAACGCAACGCCGCCAGCAGAAAACTCGCCAGCAGCACGCGCCGTACCGAGAAACGCGCAAGAATGCGGCTCATCGCCATGAACATCAGCACTTCAGCGACCACGCCGACGGCCCAGAGCATGCCGATCACGCCCCGGCTGTAGCCCAGTCGTTCGAGGTGTAGCGTGAGAAAAGTGTAATAGGGCCCGTGGCTCATCTGCATCAACGCTACGCAGGCGTAAAACGCCAACACCCCGGGGCTGCGCAGTTGCGCGAGGAAACCGTCGCCGCTCAATCGCTCGCCCTGGACCGGCTGGGCGTTCGGCACCCACAGGCTGCTGAGCACGATCCCGGCCATGACCAGCACCAGCGCCGCCGGGTAAATGTCCAGGCTGAGCCATTCGAACAAGCGCCCCAGCGCGACCACGGTAATGATGAAACCAACCGAGCCCCACAGGCGAATCTGGCTGTAGCGGGAGGTCTGGCCTTGCAGGTGCGCTAGCGTGATGACTTCGAACTGCGGCAGCACCGCGTGCCAGAAGAACGCGTGCAAGGCCATGACCATCGCCAGCCAGGCGTAAGTCTGGCTGACGAAAATCAGCGAAAACGTCAGCAACGTGCACACGGCGCCGAAGCGCACGATGGCCAGGCGCCGCCCGGTGTAGTCGCCGAGCCAGCCCCAGATGTTCGGCGCTACGCAACGCATCAGCATCGGGATGGCCACCAGTTCGCCGATGCGCGCCGCGGAGAATCCCAGGTGATCGAAGTACAGCGCCAGAAAAGGCGCTGTCGAACCGAGCAGGGCGAAGTAAAACAGATAGAAGCTGGACAGCCGCCAGTACGGGAGCGCCGTCACCGCTGGCTTAGATCTGGCCCAACACCGGCGTGCTCACACGTACATCGGCGTTCTGGCCACGGTGACGCAGCAGGTGGTCCATGAGCACGATGGCCATCATGGCTTCGGCGATCGGCGTGGCACGGATGCCGACGCAGGGATCGTGGCGGCCTTTGGTGATGACGTCCACCGGGTTGCCATGGATATCGATGGAACGGCCCGGCGTGGTGATGCTGGACGTTGGCTTCAACGCCAGGTGCGCGACGATCGGTTGGCCGGACGAGATGCCGCCGAGAATGCCGCCCGCGTTATTGCTGAGGAAACCTTGCGGGGTCATTTCATCGCGGTGCTCGGTGCCACGCTGGGCGACGCTGGCGAAACCGGCGCCGATTTCCACGCCCTTGACCGCGTTGATGCTCATCAGCGCATGGGCCAGCTCCGCATCGAGACGGTCGAAAATCGGCTCGCCCAGGCCTGGCATCACGCCTTCGGCGACCACGGTGATCTTCGCGCCGACCGAATCCTGGTCGCGGCGCAACTGGTCCATATAGGCTTCCAGTTCCGGCACTTTGTCCGGATCGGCACTGAAAAACGCGTTCTGCTCCACCGAGTCCCAGGTCTTGAACGGAATTTCAATCGGGCCAAGCTGGCTCATGTAGCCGCGAATGACGATGCCCTGGGTCGCCAGGTACTTCTTGGCAATCGCACCCGCAGCCACGCGCATCGCGGTTTCCCGGGCCGAACTGCGGCCGCCGCCGCGATAGTCGCGTTCGCCGTATTTGTGGTGGTAGGTGTAGTCGGCATGGGCCGGACGGAACAAGTCCTTGATCGCCGAGTAGTCCTTGGACTTCTGATCGGTGTTGCGGATCAGCAGGCCAATGGCGCAGCCGGTGGTGCGACCTTCGAATACCCCCGAGAGGATTTCGACTTCGTCGGCTTCCTGGCGCTGGGTGGTGTGACGGCTGGTGCCGGGCTTGCGGCGATCCAGGTCGCGCTGCAGGTCCTCCAGGGAAATCTCCAGCCCCGGCGGGCAGCCATCGACAATGGCGACCAACGCCGGGCCATGGCTTTCGCCAGCGGTGGTGACAGTGAATAGCTTGCCGTAGGTATTGCCGGACATGCAGGACGCTCCGTGAAATGAACCTGAATACGTAATGCGCGCCAGTATACGCAGGCTATCCAACTAGTTCATCCTCGAACCTTATGGTTGCCTGCGAGTCCAACCGGCACCCTTTGATGATGGCCCGACAATGCTGCGAGTTCTTGCCTTGAGCCTTACCCTGATTTCCGGCTTCGCCCAGGCCACTGTCCTGCAGCGGCCAATCTCCCTGGACACCGGCACCGGCGAGCTTTTCGGCTCGCTGCTGCTGCCTAAATCCGACACCCCGGTGCCTGTTGTCCTGATCATTTCCGGTTCCGGCCCGACCGATCGTGACGGCAACAACCCCGAAGGCGGGCGCAATGACAGCCTCAAGCGCCTGGCCTGGGTGCTGGCCAAACACAACATCGCCAGCGTGCGCTACGACAAGCGCGGCGTCGCGGCGAGCCTGGCGGCCACCCCCGACGAACGCAACTTGTCGGTGGAAGCCTATGTGGCCGACACCGAAGCCTGGGGGCGAAAACTCAAGACCGATCCGCGCTTCGGCCAGCTGATCCTGTTGGGCCACAGCGAAGGGGCCTTGATCGCCAGCCTCGCGGCGCCCAGCGTCGATGCGGCGGCGGTGATTTCCGTGTCCGGCAGCGCCCGACCGATCGACCAGGTCCTGCGCCAGCAACTGGGCAATCGCCTGCCTCCCCCGCTGATGTTGCGCAGCAATGAGCTGCTCGACAGTCTCAAGGCCGGGAAAACCGACGACAACGTGCCACCGCAACTGCAGGTGATATTCCGTCCGAGCGTGCAGCCGTACCTGATTTCGCTGTTCCGCCAGGACCCCGCCGCTGCATTCGCGAAGTTGAAAATGCCGGCACTGATCATCCAGGGCAGCAATGACATCCAGGTTGGAGTCAATGACGCCAAACTGCTCAAGGCGGCCAAACCGGACGCCGAACTGGCGCTGATCGAAGGCATGAACCACGTGATGCGCATCGTGCCCAACGACGTCAAACGCCAGTTGGCCTCCTACAAGGATCCGAATTTGCCACTGGCGGCGGAGCTGGGCGCGCGCATCCTCGGATTCATTGACGGGCTTCGCTCCAGCTAATTTGCTCTCCAGTCTTGTCGAAAACGGCCGATAAGCCTTTGTCGCCAGCGTACTGGCTGGCGGCAGTCGAGCTTGGACAGGATCTCGCCGTTATGACCGATACCCAGACTTCACCCGACACCACCGCTGAAAAAGACGTACCGCCAGCGGTCGAGCTGCCTTGGGCGGACGTCCACGTCGAGCACCACAAGATGCTCCGTCTGGCGCCGCTGCAGACGGACCGAAATACCGGTGGCCGGCCCCTGCGCTTTGTCGAATTCGGCTACGCCGAGCGCAACGACAAGCTGCGCAGCCTGATGCGCATGAGCATCTCCCTGCCTGGCCAACGCGTACGCAAGGAACAGAATCATTTGGACGTATGGGTCGACCACGCGGAAAAACGCGTGCATTTCGGCCCCGACAGCGGCCTGCAAATCGAACCACTGAACCGCGGCATCGGCCGCTTCATGGCCGCCCACGGCATCAACTGGGCGAAGAAAAGATGGCCTGGCTACACCGTCGACGGCACCGACCTCAACAACAAGGACGCGCTGAACGAAGACACGCGCCTGCGTCGCGATCACTTTTTGCGGGTGCACGGGTTCGACGTGGTCTATGCCGATGCCCAGCATTTGAAGGGCAGCGTCAAGGAGGTCAGGGTCGGCGACCTGTTGAGCGACTGGAATACCGAGAAAGTCCAAGTCGTGGAAATTCTCGAGGCGGCGCAGATGCTCCAGCAAGCCGAGCAGAACCTGGCCGAGCAGGAAGTCAAACTCAAGAAACACGAGGAGAAGGTCAGCAAATACAAGCGTGAAGACGCCGGTTTGCGCTTCACCATTACGTGTTTGGTGGCGTTTGCGGTGTTTCAGGCGGGGTTACTGATCTGGATTGCTACGCACCGGTAGCGGTAACGGCTGATCGTTCCCACGCTCTGCGTGGGAATGCCTCAAGGGACGCTCCGCGTTCCAGCTTGCGAAAGGGACGCAGAGCGTCCCGGGCTGCATTCCCACGCAGAGCGTGGGAACGATCTGAGTCAGACGCGGGAGGCGAACAGGGCCTGATGATCGCGGCACTGCTCAGCCGTCAGCATGAACACGCCATGCCCGCCACGCTCGAAGTCCAGCCAGGCGAAGTCGACCTCCGGGTACAACGTCTCGACGTGCACCTGGCTATTACCTACCTCGACAATCAACAAGCCCTTCTCGGTCAGGTGATCCGCCGCTTCGGCGAGCATGCGGCGCACCAGGTTCAAGCCGTCATCGCCACAGGCCAGGCCCAGTTCCGGTTCGTGCTGGTATTCGTCCGGCATGTCGGCGAAATCCTCGGCATCGACGTACGGCGGGTTCGACACGATCAGGTCGAAGCGCTGCCCTGGCAAGCCATCGAAACCATCGCCTTGCACGGTGTAGACACGCTCGTCGACTCCGTGGCGCTCGATGTTCTGGTTCGCCACCTCCAGCGCTTCGAAGGACAGGTCGGCCAGCACCACTTCAGCGTTCTGGAACTCGTAGGCGCAAGCGATACCGATGCAGCCGGAGCCGGTGCACAGGTCGAGAATTCGCGCAGGCTCGGTGCCCAGCCAGGGTGTGAACCGGTTTTCGATCAGTTCGCCAATCGGTGAGCGAGGAATCAATACGCGCTCATCGACGATGAACGACATGCCACAGAACCAGGCTTCACCCAACAGATAGGCGGTCGGCACGCGGTCTTCGATCCGGCGCTTGAGCAGGTTCTGCAGGTGCGCCACTTCGTCTTCTTCCAGATTGCAGTCCAGGTAACTGTCGGAGATTTCCCACGGCAAGTGCAGCGCACCCAACACCAATTGACGGGCTTCGTCCCAGGCGTTGTCGGTCCCATGGCCGAAAAACAGATCCTCCCCATGGAAGCGGCTGACGGCCCAACGGATATGGTCACGCAGGGTACGAAGGCGGGAAGTGATCACGACGGTAAACTCCAGAAAAATCGACGGGCGATTCTACCAGTCAAACGGCGTCCCGACGACGCAGGAAATACACCGGGACAAATGTAGGAATTATCTGGTTTTATCGCCGGCTATTGAACAAAACTCAATACTTGACAACGCTGTAAGCCAGTAACGACGGTGCCTACGATGGTAGCGATTCACAGAAGCGCTCAGCCAGAGGACAATGTCGCAAAAGCCCCACCCGAAGGAGCCCCAGAATGTCCGTTCCACAAACGATGTTTCAACTCAGCGGCCGCGGTTATGCAGCAGCCAAACTGAGTCATGCGACCCTGATCATCATCGATGCCCAGAAAGAATACCTCAGCGGTCCCCTGGCCCTGAGCGGCATGGATGCGGCGGTCGCGAACATCAAGAAATTGGTGACTGCCGCCCGCGCGGCCGGCCGGCCGATCGTGCATGTCAGCCACCTCGGCACCGTTGGGGGGCTGTTCGATCCACGCGGCGAGCGCGGCCAGTTCATTCCAGGGCTGGAACCGCTGGCCGGGGAAATCAAGATCGAGAAAATCCTGCCCAGTGCGTTCCATGGCACGGACCTGAAAAAACGCCTGGAAGAACTGGGCTCGGTGGATCTGGTGGTGTGCGGCTTCATGAGCCATTCCAGTGTCAGTACCACCGTGCGGGCAGCAAAGAACCTGGGTTTCCGCTGCACCCTGGTGGAAGACGCCTGCGCCACCCGAGACCTGCCGTACAAAGGCGGCGTCCTGAGTGCCGAGCATGTGCAGCAGACCGAAATGGCGATCATGGCGGACAACTTTGCCGCCCTCGCCCTGACCAACGACCTGATCTGATCGGCGGTTCATGAGCGGTCCATGCCGCCGCTCATCCGCAAAAGCCTCTCATATGCCGTAAATGTCTTAGCCTCAGGAACATCCCGGTCAACTTCCGGTCGAAGGGCCGATACCCATTGAGGAAGGTCGGAATGAAGTTATCCGATGGTTTTGACGCTCGCCGTTTACGGCCCAAAGGCCAAAGCAACTGGCGTTTTCGAATCGGCGCAGCCTTCGCTGCCTTGCTGGCGACCTGCGGCGTGCTGCTGGCGATGGCCGGCACCGCCAGCCTGTTCGGCCATGCTCCGGCCCTGGGCGAGTTGAACACCAACCGGGCGGGCGCGGCAGTGATCCTGGTGATAGGCCTGTTCGTGCTGTACCTCGGCATCTGGCTGTGGCGCCGCTGCCGCCGCCGCTCGCGCCAGTCGAACGCACTGAACATCTCCCCGCACCTGATGAAAAAACACGACTAAGCGCAAGTTGCAGCGCGATGCCGCACGTTTTCTCGCGCCCGATTCGCTTCGAGTTGGGTAAACTGGCCACCCTTCGCGGAGGCTGACATGCAAGACGACGATTTTTCCCTGTTCAAAAGTGCGATCCAAGGCGTCAAGCCGATCAAGCACGATCGCGCCGAAACCGGAAAGCCCAAGGCGGACCGCGCGCACATCGCCACGTTGCGCCAAGCCGCCACCGTGCGTACCGATGCCACCACTGTTGACGGGCTGTCCGATCAGTTCGTCATCGACGTCGGCCCGGAAGACGAACTGATGTGGGCACGCGACGGCGTGCAGGAAAGCCAGATGCGCAAGCTCAAGATCGGGCAGATCCCGTTCGAGGGCAGCCTTGACCTGCACGGCATGAGCGTGGAAAAAGCCCGGGAAACCCTTTGGGCATTCCTGGCTGAAGCGACAAAATTCGAAATCCGCTGCGTACGTGTCACCCACGGCAAAGCCGTGCGCCTGGACGGCAAGCGGCCGATGATCAAGAGCCACGTCAACACCTGGCTGCGCCAGCATCCACAGGTACTTGGCTTCACCTCGTGCCAGGCCAGGCATGGCGGTGCCGGAGCCGTTTATGTGATGCTCAAACGCACCATGATGGAAGGTCGCGACGAGTAAACCTGATGCGCCGCGCTTGCAGCGCCGTGTCTGCCACCGTACCCTTGCCCTTTGCGTAAAATCCCACAGGTAGTTTCATGTCCCTGGAACAGAATTACACCGCGATCCTTGGCCAACTGGGCGAGGATCCCTCCCGCGAGGGCCTGCTCGACACGCCAAAACGTGCCGCCAAAGCCATGCAGTACCTCTGCCGCGGTTATGAACAGACACTGGAAGAGGTCACCAACGGTGCCTTGTTCAGCTCCGACAACAGCGAAATGGTGCTGGTCAAGGACATCGAGTTGTACTCGTTGTGCGAACACCATCTGCTGCCGTTCATCGGCAAGGCCCACGTGGCCTACATCCCGAGCGGCAAGGTACTGGGTTTGTCGAAAGTCGCGCGTATCGTCGATATGTACGCCCGCCGCCTGCAGATCCAGGAAAACCTCAGCCGCCAGATTGCCGATGCAGTCCAGCAGGTCACCGGCGCCCTGGGCGTTGCCGTGGTGATCGAGGCCAAGCACATGTGCATGATGATGCGCGGTGTGGAAAAACAGAATTCGACGATGATCACCTCGGTGATGCTTGGCGAGTTCCGTGAGAACGCCGCGACCCGCAGCGAGTTTCTCAGCTTGATCAAGTAATTGGCGGTACGAAGAGAACCGGCTTTCATCGCCGGTTTTTTTTCGTCTTGAAAAAATCAGGTAAGCTGCGCGCCTTTCTCATTAGCACCGTGAGGCTTCAACGTGTTCGTAAAAGCGCTTCGTGTCGGCCTTGGCCAACTGATCATCTTCATCGACTTCATCACCCGTCCAGGCAAGAAGCAGCGCCCTGCCGCCGCTCAGGCTCAGGTCGAAGCTGCCGCCAGGGGCCTGACCCTGTATCAGTTCCATGCCTGCCCGTTCTGCGTGAAAACCCGCCGCACCCTGCGCCGCCTGAACGTGCCGGTGGCCCTGCGCGACGCGAAAAACAACGAACAGGATCGCCAGGCCCTGCTTGAGCACGGCGGCAAGGTCAAGGTGCCGTGCTTGCGTATTGAAGAAAATGGCCAGACGACCTGGATGTATGAGTCCAAGGTGATCATTGATTATCTGGATAAGCGTTTCGCTGCAGCCTGATTTATTTGTGGTGTTCTGACTGACGCTTTCGCGAGCAGGCTCGCTCCCACAGGGAACTGGTTGCACAGATTCAATGTGGGAGCGAGCCTGCTCGCGAAGAGGCCGGCACAAACACTGCAAATCCCAGACAAAAATAAACCGGCCCAATGGCCGGTTTATTCATTTCTGCCCAGCCCTCAGGCCGCTTGCGCCGCCTGCACCTGTCGCACCACCTGCGCCAGTCGCTTGATCCCCTCCTCCAGCCGCGCCGGGTCAATGTGGCTGAAATTCAACCGCATGTGCCCGTGATGATTATCCGGCTCAGGGAAGAACGGCTCGCCCGGCATGAACGCCACGTCGTTGGCCAACGCCCCATCGAGTAGCGTACGGGTATCCAGCGGCTGTTTGAGCGTCAACCAGAAAAACAGCCCGCCCTGGGGCACGTTCCAATCCGCCAGATCGGCAAAATGCGTTTGCAGCGCCGCCTGGAATGCATCGCGACGCACGCGGTAAAAACCACGCAACTCACTCAGGTGCTGCTGGTAAGACTCGCTGCCGATCCATTGCAACGCTTGCCACTGGCCGACTCGATTGGTGTGCAAGTCCGCCGACTGCTTGAGTTTCAATAAGTGCGGGAAAAGATCCGGGCTGGCGATCAGATAACCCACGCGTAGACCCGGCAGCAAGGTTTTCGACACCGTGCCGGTGTAGATCCAGCTGGATTTTTTCAGGCGTCCGGCAATCGGTTTGGCGCTGCCGCCGTCAAACGTCAGCTCACGGTAGGGTTCGTCTTCGATCAAGGTCACGCCGAACTCATCCAGCAATCCGGCGACCGCCTCGCGTTTGGCTTCGCTGTAACGCACCGCCGATGGATTCTGGAAGGTCGGGATCAGGTAGATGAACGCCGGACGATGTGTTTCCAGGCGCGAACGCAGCTGCGCCAGGTTCGGGCCGTCGGCTTCCAGCGGCACCGTGAGGCAATCGGCGCCGAACAGCTGGAAGATCTGCAGCGCCGCCAGGTAAGTCGGTGCTTCGAGCAGCACTTCGGTGCCTTTGTCGATATAGAGCTTGGCGGCCAGATCGAGGGTTTGCTGTGAACCACTGACCACCAAAACCTGACTCGCCTCGCATGGCACACCCAGCACTCGAGCCTGTTGCGCCAGGGCTTCACGCAAGGCCGGTTCGCCTTCACTCATGCCGTATTGGCCCATGGACACCGGCATCCGCGCCCATTCGACTTTCGGCAGCATGGCTTCGGCCGGCAAGCCCCCGGCGAACGACATCACTTGCGGACGCTGGGCGGCAGCGAGGATTTCACGGATCAAGGAACTTTTAAGGCGCGAGACACGTTCGGAAAAAGCCATGGGGGGTCACCAGTAGCGAGGCCAGGGAAAAATGAGTCAAACTTATTGACCGAAATTACGGCATCACCAACGGATACGTCAACATGATTGACCTTAAAAGCCCGATTTCTCAACAGCAGGCCATGGAAGCGTTTTTCTTCGGCTACCAGGCCTTCACCGCCAAGGCCGATGAAATGCTCGAGCGCCGCGGCCTGAGTCGGGTGCATCAGCGCATTGTGTTTTTCATTGCCCGCTACCCGAACCTTAGCGTCAAGGAGTTATTGGTATTGCTGGGCGTGAGCAAACAGGCATTGAACATGCCCTTGCGCCAACTGCTGGAGATGCATTTGGTCAACAGCGTGGCGTCCGAGACCGACAAGCGTAAGCGGCTGCTGGAGTTGACCGAGGACGGCGCGCGGTTTGAACAATCGCTGCGTCGTGAGCAGGTGAAATTGTTGGAGCGGGTGTTTGCCGAGGCGGGTGAGACGGCGGTGAATGGGTGGCTGGCGGTGAATATGGCGCTTGGTGAGAACCAGCAAAAAATCTGAGTACCACAAAAGCTTCACGAGCAGGCTCGCTCCCACAGGGGAATGCGGTCCCTTGTGGGAGCGAGCCTGCTCGCGAAGGGACCAGAGCGGGCGATATATCCCTATTGCCAAACTTTTCGTCTACAAAATCAAAAACATTATTTGCATTATTTGTATACAAAAGCATAATCCACTTCGTGCGAGTTCCTGACCTATTGGTCAACAAATTCGCAAGTGCCTCAAAGGGCCGCTGCCACCCTCATGGGTCCGGCCCTGGAAATAACAATAAAACTCTTGAGGAGTACCTCGCTGTGGAAAGCCGCAAATCCGAAGCATCGACGCTGGATCTCTCGCCGCCTTTACGCAATGGCTGGCTGGAGCGCATCTTTAAACTCAGCTTGCATGGCACCACGGTGAAGACCGAGTTGATTGCCGGTCTGACCACCTTCATCACCATGGCCTACATCATCTTCGTCAACCCCAACATCATGGCGGATGCCGGCATCGACCATGGCGCGGCGTTCGTCGCCACCTGCATTGCCGCCGCCCTGGGCTGCCTGTTGATGGGCCTGTACGCCAACTGGCCGGTCGGCCTGGCACCGGGCATGGGCCTGAACGCTTTCTTCACCTACACCGTGGTCGGCACCATGGGCTACAACTGGGAAACTGCACTGGGCGCGGTGTTCGTCTCCGGCGTGCTGTTCATGATCCTGACCTTCTCGCGCATCCGCGAATGGCTGCTCAACAGCATCCCCGTCAGCTTGCGCTACGCCATGGGCGCTGGTGTGGGCCTGTTCCTCGGGCTGATCGGCTTGAAAACCGCAGGCATCGTCGTCGATAGCCCGGCCACCTTGATCAAGCTCGGTTCCCTGCGCGAGCCTGGCCCGCTGCTCGCCGCCGTGTGCTTTTTGATGATCGCCATCCTCAGCTACCACAAGGTGTTCGGCGCGATCCTCATCAGCATCATCACCGTGACCCTGGCCGGTTGGGGCCTGGGCCTGGTGCACTACGAGGGCATCATGTCGGCCCCGCCGAGCCTGGCCCCGACCTGGATGGCGATGAACGTTGCCGGCGTGTTCAACGTCAGCATGATCAGCGTGGTGCTGGCCTTCCTCTTCGTGCACATGTTCGACACCGCCGGCACCCTGATGGGGGTGGCCCAGCGCGCCAACCTGGTGGGCGCTGACGGTCGCATCGAAAACCTCTCGCGAGCCATGAAAGCCGACAGTGCCTCCAGTGTCTTTGGTGCGGTAGTGGGCGTTCCGCCGGTCACCAGCTACGTGGAAAGTGCCGCGGGCGTAGCGGCGGGTGGTCGGACTGGTCTTACCGCAGTGACCGTAGGTGTGCTATTTATTGCGGCCATGTTCTTCGCGCCGCTGGCCGGGATGATCCCCGCCTATGCCACGGCCGGTGCGCTGATCTATGTGGCCATGTTGATGATGGGCGGCATGGCCCACATCGAATGGGACGAGGCGACCGACAGCATTCCGGCGATCGTCACGGCAATCATGATGCCCCTGACCTTCTCGGTCGCCGACGGCATCGCGCTGGGCTTCATCACCTACGTGGCGCTGAAGGCCGGCACTGGCAAGTACAAGGAAATCTCCGTCAGTCTGTGGGTGCTCTGCGCAATTTTCATTGCCAAGTTCATCTTCTTGTAAATCTCGGCGGTACGCGCGTTAAACCAGCCTCACCCCGTCGGGTGAGGCTTTTGTGCAAATGGAGGAAAGTGATGAGTCTGGAAACCTGGCTGCTGTTCAGCGGCGCTGCGCTGGTAGTGATCCTGATCCCGGGGCCACTGTCTTTGCTGATGATCAGCAACAGTTTGAATTACGGCCTGGTCCGTTCCTACCCGGCGTTTCTTGGCGGCGTGATTGCCTCGATCTGCCTGTTGAGTGCTTCGGCGCTGGGCTTGGGCGCGCTGCTGCTGGCATCGGAACAATTATTCAGCGCACTGAAAATCGTCGGCGCGCTGTACCTGTTCTACCTCGCCTGGCAGAGCTGGCAGCAGTCGGGCCAACCGTCCCACGGTGCGCAAGTGCCTCAGGCCGCCGCAGTGCCACGCTTTCGCGCACTGTTCGGGCGCGCTTTCATGCTGGGCGCGAGCAACCCCAAGGACATCCTGTTCTTCGCCGCGTTTCTGCCGCAATTCTTGAGCGCCGGGCAACCGTTCCTGCCGCAATTGCTGGTGATGATCGCCACCTGGACCGTACTGGACCTGCTATGCAAGCTGGCCTACGGCCTGGGTGCCCATGGCGCGGCGCGGTATCTGCGCAGCGGCAAGGGCCAGAGCTGGTTTAACCGGGTCAGTGCCGGACTGTTCGGTGGAGCCGGGGCTGCGTCCTTGCTCAGCGGTCATTAAGGCCTTCTGACGCAAACCGGCACACAAGTTGCTCGGTTCTGGCACCCCCACGCCGGAATCGAGCATGCTCCACTCCCACCTCACCACCCTTAACGCCGTTTCCCTGGTGCTCGACACCTTCAAGGCCCAAGGTCTGCCCAGCGACACCTTGCTCGCCGGCAGCGGCATCTGTGCCGCGGATCTGGCCCGGGCGGACACGCGCATCACCACCAATCAAGAGATGCAGGTCTGCGCCAACGCCGTCGCCCTCAAGCGCGATATCGGCCTGGAACTGGGCCGACGCATGCATGTTTCGTCCTACGGCTTGCTCGGCTACGCCCTGCTCACCAGTGCCACCTTTGGTGACGCATTGCGCCTGGCGATGCGTTATCCGGCGCTGTTGGGAACACTTTTCGAGCTGAGCCTGGAAGAGGACAACGAGCGCGTCTGGTTTGTCGCCGCCGATTACCGGGAGAATCCGGCACTGGCGGTGTTCAACGCCGAGTTCTGCCTGGTGTCGTTGAAAGTCATCTGCGATGACCTGCTCGGGCATCCACTGCCGCTGTTGGCCGCACGCTTTGAGCATGCTGCGCCCGACTATGAGGCGTCCTATAACGATCACTTCAACTGCCCCCTGCATTTCGGCGCCCAGGACAACGCCTTCGCGTTCGACAAGCGCTGGCTGGATCAACCCTTGCCCCTGGCCGACGCCATCACCCACCAGGCCATGGCCGAGCGTTGCCGCAAGCAGAATACCGAGTTCACCGGGCGCCAGGCCTGGCTGGGACGGATCCGCCAGCTGCTCAGGGCACAATTGCATGCGGCACCGGGACTCGAGGGATTGGCCGAGCAGATGAATTGTTCAGCACGCACCTTGCGACGGCACCTCAAGGACCTGGGGTGCAGCTATCAGGAATTGCTCGATGAGCTCAGGTTCGAGCAGGCCAAGCTTTTACTCTGTGAAGACCAGATGCCGATCTACCGGATCGCCGAAGCATTGGGTTTCAGCGAGACCGCGAGTTTCCGCCATGCGTTTATGCGCTGGAGTGGTGTGACGCCTAGCCAGTTCCGGCCCTGAAGAGCAAAAGGCCGGATCATCTGGATTGGGCGGATATTCATTGCTTTGGGAATGGCCGCCTATGGTTTCGCCCTTAGGGCTACTCGTCTGTAGGCGCGAGGCTTGCCCGCGAAGGTGGCCTCGCAGGTGAAGCTTAATCTTCAGGTGTACATATCCATTTCTGGGGTAAAGGCCACTTATGGTTTCGCTTTTACAGCGACTCGTCTGTAGGAGCAGACTTGCCCGCGAAGGCGGCCTCGCAGGTGAAGCTTAATCTTCAGGTGTAGATATCCATTCATGCGGTAACGGCTACTTATGGTTTCGCTTTTTACAGCGACTCCCTTTTTCAAACGCCGGAGTGCCGGCCCAGCAAAAAGGAAGCAAAAGGCTTTTGCCCCACCGCTCGGTGCCTCGCTAAGGCTCGGCATGCCCTCTCTCCGGCCATCGTGGTTAATGGGGTTCCCAGATCAAAAACAAAAGCGAGGCGGCCTTAAAGCCGACCTGACTTTTACCGGTGTACCTGGATCCCCTGTGGGAGCCAGCTGGCTTCGGGGTGTTGATCGTTCCCACGCTCTGCGTGGGAATGCCGCCAGGGACGCTCCGCGTTCCTCTGACGACGCATTAATTGAGCCGTGCGCGACGGTGATGCGGGGCGTCACAGGAAGCTATGTGAGGTTTATTGTCGGAGTGCATATCCATTGGTGCGGTAACGGCCACTTATGGTTTCGCCCTTACGGCGACTCCCTTTTTCAAACGCCAAAAAGGAAGCAAAAGGCTTT
>NZ_JBYTEO010000079.1:0-28440 GCF_058791355.1 Pseudomonas sp. EB271-G4-1 | reverse complement strand
TACTTAGGGCCGGGCGGCGTTCCGTTTTTCCAAGTGACTCGCTGTAAGAGCGAAACCCTAGGTGGCCGTTACCGCAGCAACGGATATACACCCAATCTAAATTACAAATCTGCGGGGCTTCATCATGCGGGTTATCGGCGCGATTAAACGTTGGCCGCCAGCTTCCCACCCGCCAACCGTCGCTTGTACGCACTGTCACGATTGGCCAGCCACCAGTACAGCGGCGACGTAATCAACAGGCCCACCAACCAGGACAAATCCGCGCCGTTGATGTGCTCGGAAATCGGTCCGACATACAGCGGCGTGTTCATGAACGGGATCTGAACCACGATGCCGATCGCGTAGGCCAGCAGCGCCTGCGGATTGTAGCGACCGTAGATACCGCCATCGACGTGGAAGATCGAATCGATGTCGTACTTGCCTTTGTGAATGGCGTAGAAGTCGATCAGGTTGATCGCTGTCCACGGCACCAACACCACCAGCAATACCAACACCATGTCGACGAAGTGGCCGATGAAGTCAGCGGAGGCACCGACGGCGGCAAAGCAGCAGGCCGCGAGCACAATGACCGAGAGCACGGCGCGGCTCTTGGCGGTGGGGATCCAGCGGTAGGCGAAGGTTTGTACCAGGGTGATCAGCGACAGCACGGCGCCATAGAGGTTGAGTGCGTTGTGGCTGATGACGCTGAGCAGGAACAGCACCAGCATCAGCGGGCCGATGGAACCGGTGGCGAGCTTGACCGCGTCCATGGTGTCCATGCCGACTGGCGTGGCCAGTACGGCGACGGCGCCGAAGACGAACGAGAGGCTGGATCCGAGCACTGTGCCCAGGTAGGTGGTCCAGAAGGTGGCCGCCACGGGCACGTTGGCCGGCAGGTAGCGCGAGTAGTCGGACACGTAGGGCGCGAAGGCGATTTGCCACAGCGCGGCCAGGGAAACCGTTGCCAGCCAGCCGGAAATGTTGAAACCGCCACGGGTGAGGAAATCGTCAGTCTGCACGTGGGTCAGGATGTAGCCGAAGCCCAGCACGATGCCGATGCCCAATACCCAGGTGCCGATACGGTTGAGCACGTGGATGAAGCGATAGCCGATGATGCCGATGATGCCCGAACCCAGGGCACCAATGACGATGCCCACCGGTACCGGCACGCTATCAACCACGCCGTGCAGGGATTTGCCGGCCAGCACGATGTTGGACGCGAAGAAGCCGATGTACATGACGCCGGCGATCAGTACCACCAGCAGCGCACCCAGGGAACCGAACTGGGCGCGGCTCTGGATCATCTGCGGGATACCCATCTGCGGTCCCTGGGCCGAGTGCAGGGCCATCAGCACGCCGCCGACCAAGTGGCCGACGAGGATGGCGACGATGCCCCAGACCAGGTTCAGGTGGAACATCTGCACGCCGAGGGCGCCGGTGACGATGGGCAAGGGGGCGATGTTGCCACCGAACCACAGGGTGAACAGGTCTCGGGTCTTGCCATGACGATCTTGCGGCGGCACGTAGCCGATCGTGTGTTTCTCGATGAGCGGGGCGCTCGTTGCTGCAGTGGTTACCATGATGAACTCCAAGGCAAAGTGAGTACGTGGACGTACTTCGGTGAGCGTCGCGCGAACGACGCTTTTCTTGTTGGAGCGATCATGTGCAATGGATCGGGATAGATAAATTAGTAAGTTTGTTGCCTCAAACCTTAAAAAATATATGCCGTGGCTGCGCTCGCCTCCGGTATGTTCAGCCTTGACGCAAAACCCTTGTGGGCGCTGTCGATTCCTTGACTTTCCGGAGGTCCCCATGGCCGCTTACAACCTGCGCCAACTCAGATATTTCGTCACCACGGCCGACTGCGGCAGCGTGGCCGAGGCTTCGCGCAAGCTCTATATCGCGCAACCATCGGTGTCGACGGCGATCAAGCACCTGGAAGAGAGTTTTGGCGTGCAACTGTTCATCCGACATCACGCCCAGGGCGTTTCACTGACGCCGAGCGGCTCGCGGTTCTACCGCAAGGCCCAGGAGCTGCTGCGGGTCGCCCATGAGTTTGAGCAAAATGCCCTGGCGGACAATGACGTGGTGGCGGGGCAGATCGATATCGGCTGTTTTGAAACCGTGGCGCCGCTGTACCTGCCGCGCCTGATCGCCGGTTTCAAGGCACGTTGGCCGGGGGTGGAAATCCGCATTCGCGATGGCGAGCAGCAGGAGTTGGTGCAAGCGTTGACCGCCGGCAGCATCGACATGGCCATGGTCTTCGAACACGACCTGGACAGCACGATCGAGACGGTGGCACTGATGCCGCCGCAGCAACCCTACGCCTTGCTTCCCGCGGACCACCGCTTCGCGCAGCAGGCGAAAGTTTCGCTGCACGACCTGGTGCTGGAGCCGATGATCCTGCTGGATGTGGTGCCCAGCCGAACCTATTTCGTGAGCATCTTCGAAGAGCGCGGGCTGACGCCGAATATCGTCTTCAGTTCGCCTTCGATCGAAATGGTCCGGGGGATGGTAGGACGGGGTTTCGGCTTTTCGATCCTGGTGACCAAACCGTTTTCCGAATACACCTATGACGGGCAAAAAGTCGTGTGCGTGCCGCTGGCCGAAGCCGTGACCGGCTCCGGGTTGTCAGCGGCGTGGTTGCGCAGGGCGCAGCTGACCAAGCCGGTGCAGCTGTTCGTGGACTACTGTCAGGAGGAACTGGCCCGACTCTACACCTGAGTCCTGGGCCAGTTATCAGTTGCTGATCGCCAACAGCATCCGTTGCAGCATCGCATCGCAGCCCTGTAGTTGTTCCAGGCTGACGAACTCATCGGGTTTATGGCCTTGCTCCATGCTGCCCGGGCCACACACCACCGTCGGGATTCCCGCCGCATCGAACAGGCCGCCCTCGGTGCCGAACGCCACCGTACCGAAATCCCGAGAACCGGAAAACGCCGCGATCAATTCAGCGGCTTCGCTGCGGGCATCGGTGGCCAGGCCGGGGTACGCCGACAATTCACTGAAACGGATCTCGCTGTGCTCACTCACGGCGCGCATGCGCGGCAACAGTTGCTGCTCGGCGTAGGCCTGCAGTTCCTGCGCCACCCGGCGCGGGTCGTGCGAGGGCAGGGCGCGTACTTCGAAGTCGAAGCGGCAGTCGGCCGGGACGATGTTCAAGGCCTTGCCGCCGCCAATCACACCGGTCTGCACCGTGGAGAACGGTGGATCGAAACGCACGTCATGGAGTTCGGGGGCCTTGAGCCGTTGGCCGATGCGCCCCAGTTCACTGACCAGCTCGGCCGCGTATTCGATGGCATTCACCCCAAGCGGGGCGTAGGCCGAATGGCAGGCGTGACCGTGGATGTCACAGCGCATCGCCAGCTTGCCCTTGTGGCCCAGCACTGGTTTGAGTTCGGTGGGTTCGCCAATGATGCACAGCATGTGTTTGACCGGTCGTTGTTCCAGGGCCTTGAGCAGGGAGCGTACGCCCAGGCAGCCGACTTCTTCGTCGTAGGACAGGGCGATATGCACCGGCAGTCGCAACGAGGCCTGCACCAGCGATGGCACCAGGGCGAGCACGCAGGCGATGTAGCCCTTCATGTCCGCCGTGCCGCGACCGTACAGTTTGCCCCCTAGTTCGGTGAGCTGGAACGGCGCAACGGTCCACGGCTGGCCGTCGACGGGCACCACGTCGGTGTGCCCCGAGAGCACGATGCCTGGCCGGTCCGCCGGGCCGATCGTGGCAAACAGATTGGCCTTGCTGCGCTCCTGGTTGTAGACCAGTTGGCACGGCACATCGAAACCTGCGAGGTAGTCGCGGACAAACTCGATCAGTTGCAGGTTGGATTCGCGGCTGGTGGTGTCGAACGCCACCAGCGTTGCGAGCAGATCGCGGCTGGCGCTCATCGATCGTCTCCGGCGACACCATAGCCAGGGGACCTGTCGGGCGCCAGGGCGCGGTCGATGTAGTCCTGGACTTGCGGACGGTAGGCCTGCCAGAGTTTTTGCAGCTGGCCAATCGGGTCTTCATCGGCCCAGTCGACCCGCAGGTTGACGATCGGCCAGGTCAGTTCCCCGACAACCAGCACTGCAGCCGAATGCACCGGCCCGGCTTCGCCACCGGCCGCCATGCCACCTTGCATCGCCGCGAGCAATCGGTCGGCCAGATGGCCTTCGGCCTGTTCGAAGGCGCTGACCATGGCCTCGATTACGCCGGGGGCCGCGAGCATGTTGCCGGCCGCCACGCATTGCTCGCCGGACACCGCATTGTGCTTGCCCAGGGTTTGCGCACCGCTGAAGTGCGCGGTGCGGCCGAGGTGGTCGATGGCAGTGATCTGCCGGTACTGGCTGTAGCCGTTGCGGGTCAGCACCTTGTCCAGGGCCTCCGCAGGTGCGAGGCCTTGCTCCATCAAGGCGAGGGTTTCCGGGCCAAGGGAGGGCAGGGTGATGTTTTGCGTGGAGACGGCACCCACACCGGGCAGCAACCAGGGGCAGCGGGCGCCGACGGCGATGCTCGAGGAGCTGATGGCGATGCCGAACTGGCCGGTTTCGGGGCAGCGGGCGGCTATGGAAAAGGTCATGGCTGTGCTCCTTATTCCGGGATCACCGCGATTACATCAATCTCCATCAGCCACTGTGGCTGACCCAATGCCGTCACCACCAGCCCGGTGGAAATCGGGAACACGCCTTTGAGCCACTTGCCCACTTCCTGATACACCGGTTCGCGGTAGCGCGGGTCGATCAGGTAGGTGGTGGTCTTGACGATGTGGCGCAGGTCGCTGCCGGCTTCTTCCAGCAGTTGCTTGACGTTGCGCATGGCTTGCTCGGTCTGTGCCCGCGGATCGCCGAGGCCAACGAGGTTACCTTCGAAATCGGTGCCGACCTGGCCGCGCACATAGACGGTATTGCCGGCGCGGACGGCCTGGCACAGGTCGTTGTCCAGGCTCTGGTTCGGGTAGGTTTCCTTGGTGTTGAACATGCGGATGCGGGTATGGGTTGGCGTAGTCATTTAAAACTCCTGAGGTATGGGGGCCGGCGCGGTTCACGCGCCGGGCAGATATCAAGCGCTGACGGTTGTCTTGTTAGCGGCCGGGGCGTTTTCGGCCTCGCGTTGGCCAGCATCGCGGTACTCGAGGTAGGTGCGCTGGATGGCGATGTGATCGGCCACATACTTGGCGTCATGCCACACGCCCCAGATGAACGAGGAGCCACGGCGGGACTGCCAGGGCAGGCCAAGGAAATACACGCCAGGTTCGCTGGACACACCGCGCTGGTGCTGCGGCTTGCCGTTGTCGTCAAAGGCGTCGACCTTCAGCCAGCTGTAGTCCACGGCAAAACCGGTGGCCCAGATGATCGACGTCACGCCGGCCTTGGCCAGGTCGAGCTCGAGGATCGGCTGGGTGACACAGTCCGGCTCCGGGAAGGTATGACGTGCTTCGGGTTCTTCCGGCAGGTCCAGGCCATTGCGTTCGATGTAGGCATCGGCGGCATCGAGCAAGGCCAGGTAGTTTTCATCGCCCCGGGCCAGGTTCTCCGCCAGGTTCGGCTGGAAGGTCGCCACGCTGCCATTGAACGCTTGGGTCAGGCCCACCAACACCATGCCGGCATGCGCCAAGCCACGGAAATCCACGGTGCGGCCACCCTGGGCGCCACTGACGGCGATGGTCACGTGTTCGCGACCGGGTTTCATGGCGGCCTGGTCCCATTCGCCGAGCACGCCCAGCCACCAGCAGAAATCGCGATTGCGATAGGCGCGGGGCGGGCGATCGTGGGCGCCGACCGACAGGTAGACCTGCTTGCCCGAGCGCTGCAGTTCATCGGCGATCTGCACCCCCGAGGAACCTGCGCCCACCACCAGCACGGCGCCCTCGGGCAATTGTCCGGGATTGCGATAGTCGGCGGAGTGGATCTGCAGCAATTGTGCATCTTTGGGGGCGATCGGCGGGATCACCGGACGCTGGAAGGGCCCCGTGGCAGCCACCACGCGGCTGGCCTCGATCACGCCTTGGGAGGTCTCGATGGTGAAGCCCGGGCGGCCGACATTGCGTTCGACTTTCTTCACTTCCACACCGGTGCGGATCGGCGCCTTGAACTTGCGGGCATACGCTTCGAAGTAATCGGCCACGCGCTCCTTGGGGGCAAAACCATCGGGGCTGATATCGTCGAATTCCAGGCCCGGAAAACGGTCGTGCCAGGCCGGACCATTGGCCACCAGCGAATCCCAGCGGCCGGTGCGCCAGCGCTCGGCGATACGGTTGCGCTCCAGCACCAGGTGCGGCACGCCGAGCTTGCTCAGGTGTTCACTCATGGCGACGCCGGCCTGGCCGGCGCCAACAATCAAGGTATCTATTATTGTTTTATCAATGGTCATCTCTTTGCCCTTCGAAGTTGGATAAAGGTCTATGTCGACCTGCCATTTCTTGGGCTCAAGACTAGGGATCAGCCTGATATCGGTAAAATATTATTAAGCTGGCATTTGAGTATAAATAACTGATGCAGAGCGTTTGCGGCGTGGGGTTGGCGAGGGTGGGATTGAACGTTCGTCGGCCGGCACCCTGCAATCGCTGCCCATTCCATCACGGCTGCTAAGCTTCGACCTTGCCACGTACTGGCCTGCCCAGGGCCCGGAAGGGGCAAGCGATTGTCGGCAATCTGCACGGAGGCAGGCAATGGTGATCAAGCACACAGGTCCTGCAAGTGCAGAGGGTACTGCCGTGCCGCTCGATCCTGAAGAGATGGAGCGGGTGCTGGCGTTGCTGCTGGCCAGTCCGTTGTTCGCCAGGTCCCGGCGCATGGGCAGTCTGTTGCGGTTTCTGGTCGAACACGACCTGCAATCGGCCCATGTTCCCCTGACCGAACACGCCATCGGTATCGCCGTGTTTCGTCGCGATCCGGCGGTGTATTGCACCGGTGACGATCCGGTGGTGCGGGTGCAGGTGGGGCGGTTGCGGCGCAAACTCGCCAGCCATTACGCCACGGTGGGGCAGCAGGAACCGGTGCGACTGAGCATTGCGCCTGGTTGTTATCGCCTGGCCTATCAGCGACTGCGCCCCAATGCAGGGGCCGCGCACCACCCTGTCTTGCAGATCCAGCCCTTTACCTGCATTACCCGCGAGGGCGATGACTTTGCGCGTGGCCTGTGCGAGGAGCTCAGTTGTCGCCTGTTCGAGTCGTTCGAGCAGGCACAGACCAGTGGCAACCATGTATTGATAAGGATGCCGCGCAGCAGTGTGAAAACAACGAATGCCCGGCGTGGCGGCCGCTACTGCTATTGCCTGGAGGGCAGCGTGCGGGTCGAGCCGGCACGGGTTCGGGCATCGCTGCGGTTGGTGGATGCGGCGCAGGGGCGGATTCGCTGGTCGGCCCAGTTTGATCGCAATCAGCCCTATGGCATTGCTACCCAGGAGGATCTGGCAGCCTCTATCTGCCTGTCGCTAGCGGGTTATTTTGCCCAAGCTCCATTCGATGAATAGAGGGGGCAACGCGTGGTTGCCCCCGCTGCGCTCATCAAACGGTTTTCCATTGACCGCCTTCGTAAAGGCGACCTGCGGTGTTATCGAAGGTCAGGTCGATTTCGATCGCCTTTGAGCGTGAGGTACTGAACATGGTACTGGTCTGCACATCCTGTTCGAACCATACGAGGATAGTTTCCACGGGAGTCAGTACGGTATTGCCGGTGACCACCCGATTGACGGCCACGTAGATGGGTGTACTGACCTGATTGCCATCGATGCCGGTGGACAACTGATTGATCCCCGGATGGATCGGCGCGAAGTTGTTCACGAACGTCACGGAAACTTCGGGCCCGCCCGTGACTGCCGGGCTCAGCAAGCCGTGTTCATCGAGTGTCGAGGTTTGCCCCAAACCGATATTGACGACATTGGTCGAGACTTTGACTTGTACGTTTTCCTGGAACACGTTGGTGGCGAACAGCTGATACAGCGGCGTCCAGCTGAATTCGTTATTGCTCAGGTAGGCGGAGTAGGACTGCCAGACCACGTTGTAGTCGGCAGTACCGACTTTCTTGGCGAAGCACAGCTTGTAGCCGGACTTCTTCAGCTGGGTCAGGTCGTCTGGGGCAATTTCAATGGTTACGGTTTTTTGCGAAGCCGCCAGGGCGGACCTCAAGACCCGACCGTAATCGGTGGATTTCAGCGCAGTGGCAGCACCCATGATCGACTTGACGGCTTCTTGCACATCATTGTGAAGCTGCTGGCTTTGTTGGCTGACAGCGATTGATTTGCTCATGGTTTCCCTCTTCCTTGGTGGTGTGTCGGGCAGACGATGGGCCGCTAGCGGTCAAGCCGGTCGGTCCATCGAGGCTTTCAATCTAGGCGCATGGGGCAGGGTGCCCAAGTGTCTTGGCGTTACAGGCGGGTATCGGGGTTGTATCAAACGTTATTACGATTGGTTTGTAGGCTTTTTTCCGCATCTAAGTGCGAAATTTCCTAAAGTGCATTTGAGGTGAGAAAAGTTGAAAGTAGGATACTTCATTGATGCTGTAGGATGCCTAAATATGTCCTGAGGACAGACTTAAATTGAAACTGAATTTCCAAATAACCTCGACATCTTTCTTGTTTGATTGTCTAGGCTTGTCGAACGTAGTCCTTGCAATTTTATTGTCAAGGAAGTGGTTATCACGAAAAAACGGGAGGGGTTATGGCTTCAAGCAGCTTTCAGAACGAAGTGCCAAAGGCACGGGTCAACATAAAACTCGACCTGCATACCGGCGGTGCGCAGAAAAAAGTCGAATTACCGCTGAAGCTGATGGTCATGGGTGACTACAGCAATGGCAGGGAACAGCGCCCCTTATCAGCCCGAAGCAAGGTTTCAATCAACAAAAACAACTTCGATAGCGTCTTGGCGGAGTTTACTCCGGTGTTGAAAGTGACCGTGGAAAATACCCTGGTCGATGACGCTGGCGACGCCTCGGTCGAGCTGAAGTTCCAGCGCATGAAGGACTTCGAGCCGGAGCAGGTGGCGCGGCAAATCCCGCATCTGCGCGCGCTTTTGGCCATGCGCAACCTCTTGCGTGACCTCAAGTCGAATCTGCTGGACAACGCCACCTTTCGTCATGAGCTGGAACGTATCCTCAAGGATGATGCGCTCAGCGACGAGTTGCGCGCCGAGTTGGCCACGTTGGTACCGGAAGAAAATCGTTAATCCACTTCGGTTCGTTTAAAGGGAAGTTACTTTAATGTCCATCGAAAGTTCTAACGTGCAATCGCGCGACGCTACAGTGTTGTCCGAAGAAAGAGGCGTATATGGCGCACTGTTTGGCAAGATCAATCTCAGTCCGGTCGAAACCCTGAGTAGTATCGAAGTATTTCAAAATACCGAGGCGCTCTCCGAAGTGTCCGCCGATGAGCGAGTAACGGCGGCTGTCAGTGTATTTCTGAAACTGCTGGGGCAGTCTTCGCAGAAATTCGAACGCCTGGATAAAGTCCTGCTCGATGAACACATTGCAGCCCTGGATACGCAAATCAGCCGGCAACTCGATGCGGTGATGCACCACCCCGATTTCCAGCGGGTCGAGTCAACCTGGCGCGGAGTCAAGTCGCTGGTCGACCAGACCGATTTTCGTCAGAACGTGCGCATTGAATTGCTCGATATCAGTAAGGAGCATCTGGTCCAGGATTTCGACGATGCACCGGAAATTGCGCAAAGCGGCCTGTACATGCATACCTACACCCAGGAGTACGACACTCCCGGCGGGGAGCCCATTGCCGCCGCGATCTCCAACTATGAGTTCGATTGCAGGCCGCAGGATATCGCCCTGCTGCGCAACATTTCCAAAGTCGCGGCCGCCGCGCACATGCCCTTCATTGGCACGGTTGGCCCGGCCTTCTTCGGCAAGCGCTCGATGGAAGAAGTGGCCGCCATCAAGGACATCGGCAACTATTTTGACCGTGCCGAATACCTGAAATGGAAGGCGTTCCGCGACAGTGACGACGCCCGCTACATCGGCCTGGTCATGCCCCGTGTTTTGGGGCGCCTGCCTTATGGGCCGGACACCGTTCCGGTGCGCAGCTTCAACTACGTCGAGAGCGTCAAGGGCCCGGACCACGACAAGTACCTATGGACCAGCGCCTCGTTCGCCTTTGCCGCCAACATGGTCAAGAGCTTCATTGCCAATGGCTGGTGCGTGCAGATCCGCGGGCCGCAGTCGGGCGGCGCAGTCACCGAATTGCCGATCCACCTCTATGACCTGGGCACCGGCAACCAGGTGAAGATTCCTTCGGAAGTCATGATCCCGGAGACTCGCGAATTCGAATTCGCCGACCTCGGTTTCATCCCGCTGTCGTATTACAAGAACCGCGACTACGCGTGCTTCTTCTCCGCCAACTCGACCCAGAAAGCGGCCCTGTACGACACCGCCGATGCGACCGCCAACAGCCGCATAAATTCGCGCCTGCCCTACATTTTTCTGCTGTCGCGCATTGCCCATTACCTCAAGCTGATCCAGCGCGAGAACATCGGCACCACCAAGGACCGGCGCTTGCTGGAGTTGGAGCTGAACAAGTGGATTGGCGGGCTGGTCACCGAGATGACCGACCCGGGCGACGACCTGCAGGCCTCGCACCCGCTGCGTGACGCCAAGGTCACCGTGGAAGACATCGAGGACAACCCGGGCTTCTTCCGCGTCAAGCTGTACGCCGTGCCGCACTTCCAGGTGGAGGGCATGGACGTCAACCTTTCGCTGGTATCGCAGATGCCCAAGCGCAAGGCTGATACCGTTCGCGGGGAATCCAGGTCTTGAAAATCGACCGTCCCGTATGGTCTGCGGGGGCACTGCTGTGCCCCCAGCAGTTCCAGCAACAGGCACGCTGGGAAGCCTGGTCCAACGATCGCCTGGCACATTTGTTTCTGGTCCACCCCTGGGGGGTTCAGGCGGTGGCGTTTGATACGGAGGCCCTGCGCCTGGGCAAGCTCAAGGCCACGCAGTTATGCCTGCGCATGCCTGATGGCACCTTGGTTGATAGCGATCTGGTGGATCGTTTGCCCTGTGCTCTGGAATTGACCCACCTGCTTTCCGGTGAAGTTCAGGACGCTACGGTGCTCTTGGCCTTGCCGCTGGAACAGGCCAATGGCAACAACTGCTTGCTCGATAGCACCAAGGTCGAGCGACCGACGCGCTATCGGCAGGACTGGCGCAATGTGCAGGATTTCTACGATGGCGAGTCGCAACAGATCGGCGTGCTCGAACACGCGCTGAGCCTGCGTTTTGCCCACGACGACAACGCCGATTACCTGACCTGCCCGATCGCGCGCCTGCTGCGGGACGGGCAGGGTGCATGGGGCTTCGACAGCGCTTATGTGCCGCCATTGCTCGAATTCGCGGCTCATCCTGGATTGCTGGCTCAGCTGGATAACCTGCTGACCCAGTTGTCCGCCAAGCGCCAACGGCTGATGGGCATGCGTCGTGAAAGTAACCAGCGCATGGCCGACTTTGCCGTAGCCGATGTATCGCTGTTCTGGCTGCTCAATGCCTTGAACACCTATCAGCCGATTCTGGCGGATCTCAAAACCCATCCGGCACAGCATCCCGAGCTGGTCTATCGGGAACTGGCCAAGTTGGCCGGAGGCCTGCTGACCTTTTCCCTGGAACACGACATCGAGCAGATCCCGCCTTACCGGCATGAGCATCTGGAAAGCGTCTTTCCACCGCTGTTGCGCCTGGTTTCCACCTTGCTGGAGGCCAGCCTGCCTTCGCGTGTCATTGCCCTGGAGCTTGCGGAGGACGGCGCCAATCGCTGGAAGGTCAGCCTCAATGATCCACGTCTGCGCGAGCGTGAAGGTGCCGACTTTTATCTGTCTGTGCGTTGCCGCTTGCCGGCAGCACAGGTGCAGAGCCAGTTTCCGCGCTTGTGCAAGATCGGCACGCCGGATGAAGTCGATCAGCTGATCAACGCCGCGCTCGATGGTGTGCCGTTGCAGCCGCTCAGCCATGTCCCGGCAGCCATTCCACTGAGGCTGGAAAACCAGTATTTCGACCTGGATCTCGACCACGCCAAGGGCCAGGCGGTGCTGGCTGCGGGGGTCTGCGCCTTCTACGTCCCGAGCACGCTGGCCGAGGTCAAACTTGAACTCTTTGCGGTGTTGCGCACATGAACCTGAAAGCCTCAAGAAAACCTACCGCACTGACGGTGGATATCGACGCGTTGCTGCAGGACAGCTACCTGCTGGTGGTGGAACTGCGCCAGGGGGCATCGACGCTCGCTGGCACGGCGCTGTGGGACCTTTGCGTCAAGCAGGTCGAGCATGTTCGCCAGTTGCTCGAGCTGGCAGGCCTGAACCCGCGCAGCATCGATCACATCAGCCATGCCCAGTGCGCCTTGCTCGATGAAACCGTACTCCGTGTCGAAACGCAGGCTCGCGATGCCTGGACGAAAGAGCCCTTGCAAGCGAAGTTCTTCAATCGCCACCAGGCCGGCGAGTTCCTGTATGAAGACATGCGCGAAGTCTTGCGTGATCCTGCGCCTGATCCACTGGTGCTGACAGTGTTCCATCGGGTGTTGATGCTGGGCTTCCAGGGGCGTTACCGCGATGCCGGCGACCCTGTGCGCGAGCAGTTGTTGAGCACCTTCCATGCGCAGGTCGCCCCTTTGGGAATCAGCCGCTCGCTGGCGACAACAGTGAAGATCGGACAGCGACTGCGCATGCGCTTGTGGCCACATTCGCCGCTGGCCCATGGTCTGCTTGTAGGGCTGCTCTTCGTCGGTCTGTGGTGGGGGCTTGACCAACTGTTGGCCAATCTCCTCAACTCGGTTTTGCCTGGTGAGGCCTGAAATGAGGCCAATAACCCTGGCCCAGATGCGCGGTCTCTGGTTGTGGGCGGGCGCGCTGTCATTGACATTGTTGATAGTCGTGCCATTGGCCTGGGGCCTGCGGGCAACAGCTGTTCTGGCCGTCGTCTGCGTCATGGTCGTGGCCTGGAACCGGCTGGGGCGCCGTGCAACGTCAATGAGCGCATCATTGATCCTGGCCGAGAATACATCGTTGCCTCCGGCAGCCTACCGCCAACCAGTGGTGCTGGTCTGTGGCGATGGTCTTGTGGAGTTGTTCGGCGAGACACCCGTGGAACAACTGGCCTTGCGCACGACCCACCAGGGTTGCTATGTGCGGGTACCCGAGCTTGAGCAACTGCCTACGCTCACCGCCGGCCTGATGACACTGCGCCCGGAATGGAGTAGGCAGCTCAGCGTCATGTTCATCGTCAACCCGGCCGAGCAGGACGACAGCGCCGTACTGGCTGCACGGGTGCGTGCTTTGCGTTATCAGCTAGGTATCGTCCGAAAGGGCGACATTGCGCTGCCGCTAATGTTGGCGACTTACTTGCAAGCCCCGACCGCAGAGGCTGTCTGGTTCAGTTGGGAGGACGCAGAGGATAGCCCCAGGGTACGCGAGGCCGGAGCCTGCACCAGCCTGGCCGACTGGCAAAGTCACCCTTCAGACAGTGCAACGCGCGCTGCCCGCATGCACGCCAGCGTAAAGCTGAACAGTGTCGTGGCATGGCTCGATCACACGGTATTGCCTCACTTGTCGCCCCGCGATGCCCGCGATCCTGACGGTCTGCCGAAGGTTTGTGCTGTCACCTTCGTACCGCTGCTCGCGCAATCAGTCACGGGCAACTTATGGCAACAATGGCTGCGCAACAAGGTTGCACTGCTTGACGCCAGGCAAGCTGAGCCAGGGCAGTGCATATCCATGCCTTTCCCCGATCCCTTGCTGGCGCTGCTTCCCATGCAGGCTCAACGCGCTCTCTTGCACCGTGCGAGCGTCATCGCCTGGTGGTTGTTCGCCGTTGCCGGGATAACAGCGTTGGCCAGCTCGGCCTGGCAGAACACCCTGTTGGTCCGCCAGGTCAGTGACGACTTGCGTCGTTACAACGCCCTCCCGGTGACTGGGCAACCTGAACGGCCTGAATACATCCTGCGCGAGCAGGCGCTGACGGTGCTGCGCGAGGATGCCCTGCGCCTGGACAGTTACTACCGACACGGCGCTCCCCTGTCGCTGGGACTCGGCCTTTATCGAGGCGAGCGCTTGCGCATCCGGCTGCAGTCGACGATTGCCGGTCACCGTCATCCTTTGTTGGCGCCAAGACTTGCGGGCAATTCAACGCCGGTGCGCCTGGACAGTCTGTCGCTGTTCAACACGGGCAGCGCCCAGCTCAAAGCCGGCTCGACGAAGATCCTGGTCAACGCCCTGGTCGACATCAAGGCCCAGCCTGGCTGGCTCATCGTGATCAGCGGCCATACCGATGCCACCGGCAGCACCGAACAAAACCTGCAGTTGTCCCGCGCCCGAGCTGCCGCCGTGCACGACTGGATGCAGCACATGGGCGGCATCCCTGGAAGTTGCTTTGCGGTTCAGGGTTTCGGTGCGAGCCAGCCCATCGCCAGCAATGACACCGAGGCCGGGCGAAGCGCTAACCGCCGTGTCGATATTCGTCTTGTGCCGGAGCCGGGAGCCTGCGTGTTCCCTGCTGCGGGATCAGACTTGCAACCCCCTGTCGCCTAACGCGGCATTCATGTTCTTAGAGAAGGAGCTTCACATGGCAATTCCCGTTTACCTGTGGCTGAAAAATGATGGCGATGCGGACATCAAGGGTTCGGTCGATGTGATAGGGCGTCAGGGCAGCATCGAGGTGCTGGCCCAGGATCATGGCTTGACCATTCCCACTGACAACAACACCGGCAAGCTGACAGGCACACGGATCCACACGCCGTTCAGGTTCACCAAGGAAATCGATGCTGCCAGCGTCTACTTGCTCAAGGGCGCGTCCCAAGGACAGACGTTCAAGAGCGCCGAGTTCAAGTGGTATCGCATCGATGACGCGGGCCAAGAGGTCGTTTACTACACCGTTCTGCTTGAAAACGTAAAGGTCGTGAGCGTCGTGACGAAAATGCACGACATCAAGGACCCGACAAAGGAAAAACACAATCACCTGGAGGACGTCCAGTTGCGTTACGAGAAGATCACCTGGAAGTTCGCCGAGGGCAACTTCAGTCACTCCGATGCCTGGGACGAGCGTCAGGGCGCTTAGCCCACTGAGCTCGCAGGTACTCATGCCTGCGGGTTCGATTTTCCGAGTTGAGCGTCCGAACGCGGGCGCTCAGCCAGCCCCATCGAGTTTCGGGCTCGTCGATGACCAACCGCACACTCAAAACAAGGACGTACCCCCATGGTACAGAATGCCTCCCGCTTGCTTCGCCGTCTCAATCCCTACTGTGCCCAGGCGCTGAGCGCGGCGGCGACCCTGTGCCAAAGTCGCGCCCATGGCTACATCAGTATCGAGCACTGGTTGCTTAAATTATTCGAACAGGGCGAGGGCGACCTGACGCTCATTGCCCGTCGCTACGAATGGGATCTGGACGCGCTCTGGCGCGGACTGCTTGAACACCTGGACACACTACAGCGTAGCGTGCACGGCAAGCCGCAGCTGTGTGGCAAATTGCAGCAATTGATCAGGAGCGCCTGGCTGCGCGCATCGCTGGACAGCCAGGAACAGCTGCGCTCGGCCCACTTGCTCGGCGCGTTGCTGGAGTCACCCGAGCTGCTGGCTTGTGACGCAGCCTGGCCACTGTTCAGCATCAGCGAAACCCAACTGCAGCATTTGTTCGTGCTGCTCGATCAACATTCCGAAGAGCGCCCCCAAGTGCAGCAAGAGGCTGCCATTGATCAGGCACCGGTCTCGATTGATGGGCTGGCGACGCCTTCATCCGCTTCCGGCAACCACGATGCCTTGCAGGCCGTGCTGGACAGGTTCACCCAGGACGTCACCGCAAAGGCCCGGGAAGGGCAGATCGATCCGGTGTTCGGCCGTGACGATGAGATCCGCCAGGTCATCGATATCCTCAGTCGTCGGCGCAAGAACAATCCGCTGTTGGTTGGCGAGCCCGGCGTCGGCAAGACCGCACTGGTCGAAGGTTTGGCGCTGCGCATCGTCGAGGGCAACGTTCCGGACAGCCTCAAACCGGTCAGCGTACGCACTCTCGACCTGGGGTTGCTGCAAGCGGGTGCCGGGGTCAAGGGTGAGTTCGAGCAGCGCCTGAAAAACGTCATCGATGCCGTGCAGCAATCGGCAAACCCAGTGCTTTTGTTCATCGATGAAGCCCATACCCTGATCGGCGCCGGCAACCAGGCGGGCGGTGCCGACGCGGCGAACCTGCTCAAGCCCGCACTCGCCCGGGGCGAATTGCGCACTATTGCCGCCACTACCTGGAGCGAATACAAGCAGTACTTTGAGCGCGATGCCGCCCTGGAACGACGCTTCCAGAAGGTCAAGGTCGACGAGCCGGATGACCACGATGCCTGTCTCATGCTGCGTGGCTTGAAGGCGCGTTACGCCAGCCATCATGGCGTGCACATTCAGGATGCGGCGGTACAGGCCGCGGTCGCGCTTTCGCGGCGTTACCTGACCGGTCGACAACTGCCCGACAAGGCCGTCGACCTGCTCGACACCGCCAGTGCCCGGGTGCGCATGAGCCTTGATTGCGAGCCCCAGGCACTGGTCAGACTCAAGGCCGGGCAGGCGGCCCTGGAGCTTGAACGGCAGGCACTGGTAGAGGATGCACAACTCGGCGATTGCAGCGTTGACGAGCGCCTTGACCTGATTGATGCGCAACGGGTCGACCTTCAAGACCAGCGCACTGCGCTGGTGCGCCAGTATCGCGACGAACTCGACCTTACCCGCCAACTGCTTGATGCACGTCAGGCTGACCCCCTGCAGATCTCGCTTTGTACTCGACTGCAACAGCAGCTTGCGAAAGTGCAGGGCAGCCAGCCGTTGCTCTCGCTGGACGTCAACCCACGCAGCGTGGCCGAAGTGATCGCTGACTGGACCGGCGTGCCGCTGGGCAGTCTGCTCAAGGACGAACAGGCCAGCCTGCTTGAACTGGAGCAACAATTGAGTGACCGCGTCGTCGGCCAGGATCACGCTCTCCGCGCCCTGGCCCAGCGCCTGCGCGCGGCCAAGACCGGCCTGACCGAAGAGCAGGCTCCCTTGGGCGTGTTCCTGCTGGTAGGCACCAGCGGCGTCGGCAAGACAGAAACCGCCCTGGCGCTGGCCGACTGTCTGTTCGGTGGCGAACAGTCGCTGATTACCCTGAACCTCTCCGAGTACCAGGAGGCCCATACCGTCAGCCAACTCAAGGGCTCGCCACCGGGTTATGTAGGTTACGGCCAAGGTGGCGTACTCACCGAAGCGGTACGCCGGCGCCCCTACAGCGTGGTATTGCTCGACGAAGTGGAGAAAGCTCACCGCGACGTGCTCAACCTGTTCTACCAGGTCTTCGATCGCGGTTTCATGCGTGATGGTGAAGGGCGCGAAATCGACTTTCGCAACACCGTCATCCTCATGACTTCCAACCTTGGCAGCGATGAACTGCAAGCCTGCGTGCAGCAATATCCTGAAGCACCTGACAGCACCCTGCAGGAGTTGCTGCGGCCACTGTTGCGCGAGCACTTCCAGCCGGCATTGCTCGCGCGCTTCCAGACCCTGATCTACCGCCCTCTGCAAGTCGAAGCATTGGAACGCATCGTCGCGCAAAAACTTGCCAAGGTCGCCAAACGCCTGCAACGCCACTACGGCCTCAGCTGCCAGATCGAAAACGCGCTCAACCAAGCCCTGGTCGCCGCCTGCCTGCTGCCCGATACCGGTGCGCGCAACATCGACAGCTTGCTCAATCAGCAGATTTTGCCGGTGCTTAGCCAGCAGCTTTTGCAGCGGCAGGCAGCCCATCAGCAAACCCGGGGAGTGACTATGGGTTACAGCGACGACGAAGGCATCACGCTGCGGTTTATCGATTCCCAGGAAGCGATGCCAAGCGTCGCCAAGGAGGCCTGACCATGAGCACCCAAACGCGCATCTTCTTCAATCACACCCGCCACAAGTTCGCGATCCGCTGGTTCGACGCCGCGTTCGATGTCCTCGCCTTCGAAGGCGAAGAACACCTCAGCCAACCCTTCACTTACCGTGTGGAATTCACCTGCAGCGAGCAAGACCTCAGCGCCGAGAAGATGCTCAACAAGGACGCCAGTTTCAGCCTCTATCCGCCGCCGGCAAAGCCACCTTACCCTGGCCTGCCAGTGCCCGAGGTCAAGCCGTTGCGCAGCCTGTATGGGATGGTCAATAGCTTCCAGCGCCTGTCCGCCTCCCGCGACGAAGCGCGCTATGAAATCACCCTGCAACCGCGCCTTGCCCTGCTCGATCGTGGCCGTCAGTACCGCCTGTACCAGCAGCAGTCGGTGCCGGAGATCGTCGAGCACATCCTGCGCAGCCGCCACGATTTCCTCGGCCAGCACTTCTTGTTCCAATTGGTGCGCGAATACCCCCGGCGCGAGCAGGTCATGCAGTACGGCGAAAGCGACCTGGCGTTCATCGAGCGGCTGCTGGCCGAGGTCGGCATCTGGTACCGCTTCAGCCACGACGACCGCCTGCGGATCGACGTTGTCGAGTTCCACGACGACCAGCGCCACTACCAGTTTGGCGTGAAATTGCCACTGCGTGCACCCGCCGGTTTCGCCAGCGGTGAGGACGGCGTGTGGGGTTTGCAGACCCGCCACCAGGTGGTGGAAAAATCCATCAACTTTCGCGCCTATCACCCCCTTGATGCCCGCGCCTTTCTCGATGGCGAGGTCGACCAGACCCGTGGCACCACGACCAGCACCTACGGCGAGGCCTACCACTACGCCGAACCCTATCGCGTGCTCGGTGACAAACTGGACCAGGACGAAGACCTGCTAAGCGAAAGCGGCTTTTTCTACGCGCGCCTGCGCCACGAGCGCTACCTCAACAGCCAGACCCATCTCAGCGGCGCCAGCAGCAGCGCCACCCTGGCGCCAGGCCAGGTGCTGAAAATCGCCGGCGCGCCCCAGGCCTTTGCCCCTGGCGCGGTGATCACCGGCCTGCGCACTCGTGCCGCCCGCGACCGCAACATCGAAGTGCATTTCGAAGCCATTCCCTACGCCGAGATGGTCTGCTTCCGCCCAAAGGTCCCGCCCAAACCGATCATCGCCGGCACCCTGCCAGCCCGGCTGAGCAGCCCCGAGCGCAACGACCGCTACGCCGAAATCGATCTCGAAGGCCGCTACCGCGTGCGCTTCCTGTTCGACCGCGACACCTGGAAACCCGGCCAGGAAAGCACCTGGCTGCGCCTGGCCCGGCCTTACGGCGGCGACACCCACGGCCTGCACCTGCCAATGCTCGCCGGCACCGAAGTGGCGGTGGCTTTCGAACAGGGCGACCCGGACCGCCCCTACATCGCCCACGCCCTGCACGACAGCGAACACCCGGACCACGTGACCCTGCGCAGGCGCGACCACACCCGCAATGTGCTGCGTACACCGGCGAATAACAAGCTGCGCATGGAAGACCTGCGGGGGCAGGAGCACGTCAAGCTCAGCACCGAATATGGCGGCAAGAGCCAGCTGAACCTGGGGCATCTGGTGGATGCGAAGAAGCAGAAGCGCGGGGAAGGGTTTGAGCTGAGGACGGATGGCCATGGCGCCATCCGTGGCGGTAAGGGTGTGTTCATCAGTGCCGATGAGCAACCGAACGCCCAGGGTCAGGTACTGGACATGCAAGCCGCGCTGGGCCGCTTGCAACAGGCCGTCGAGCAGTTGCAAGGCCTGTCCAGCGAAGCGCAGGCAGCCCTCGCCGAACCCGCCGATGTGCAGGCGCAACTGTCAATGCAGCGCGAGCAAATCGAAGCACTCCAGGCCCAGGTGATCCTGCTCAGCGCGCCCCAAGGCATCGCCTTGACCAGTGGCCAACACCTGCAGCTGGCCGCGCAGGACAACTTGATGCTCAACGCCGGCGGCGACGCCAACCTCAGTGTGGTCAAGCGTCTGTTCTTCGGCATCGGCCAGGGTCTGAGCGTATTCGTGCGCAAGCTGGGGATCAAACTGATCGCCAATCAGGGCCCGGTCTCCGTGCAGGCGCAGAACGACCAACTCGAGCTGCTGGCCCGCCACGAACTGTCGATTACCAGCACCGAAGACGAAGTCCGCATCACGGCAAAAAAGAAAATCACCCTCAATGGCGGCGGAAGCTACTACATCCTCGATGCGAGCGGCATCGAATCGGGGACGGCCGGGGACCACAAGGCCAAGGCGGCGCGTCACGAGTTCAACCTGCCCGCCAGCGAAGCCATTCCTTTGCCTGAACTGCCCGGCTCAGTGTGCAAGGACTGCCTGAAAAGAGCCCGGGCCGCTGCCCAGGGCTTTGTACTCAGGGAGACGCGAGCATGACGTTCACTCAACGCGGTACCTGGATCGATTTGCTGGAGGCCTCCTGCGTGAAGGCGTCTATCACCTGCCTGGACATCATCATCGACCAGGCAGGCAGCAATGCCCCACTGCTTCCAAGTGTAGTCAGTGTGCAGCCATCACTGACTTGGTACTCGTTGTTCACCGGGCTGCCGGAAGCCGGTGCCGAAGAACTGGCGCCGTTGCTGGTGCGCGTTGACCTGGCGCAGCCGCTGCAGCGGCAATGGCTCAAGGGCTTGATGCATGAGTTGCAAGGTCGCTCACAACTACTGGCGCTGGCTTCCCACTGGCCTTTCCAGGCCTTGGCCGAGCACCTGGGGCGCTGCCTTGAGGCACGCAATGGCGGCTATCCAGGGTTGCTGCGCTATTACGATCCGCGTCTGTTCCCGTTGCTGTTCAGCCATGTGTTGCAAGCTGATCAGCAACAGCCGTGGCTGCGTCCCGCGGTGTTCTGGAGCTGGCTCGATCGCGATGGCATTCCCCAGCACTTTCCAGGGGCTCCCGATACGCCCGAAAGCGTCGCAATGTTGAGTCCCATCGAGCTCAGCGACAGTCAGGTAGACACCCTCGGTTGTGCCAGTGATGCCACGTTGGCCATGAACAACCTGCGTCATGCACTGCCTGGCGAGCGGAGCGCCGAACAGCACTTTCAAGCCTGCTACGGCGCCATGCTCGAAGCCACCCTGGCTGGATTGCTGCTGATGCCCGAACGCGAAGCTTTCACCCTCGACAAGTTGCGCATCGCCTGAGTGCCTCGCCCCCGCAAAGACAGGAGTCGAATTTCATGCCTACACCCGCAGTGAACAACGTCATCGTTGCCATGTTCATCGATCTGACTGCCTCCGTATTCGCGCAGAACATCCAGGCCGGCACCCTTGAGGCCATCAACCACACCCACTGGGCCATCAATCATTTCAGTGTCGATGGTCGTTCGGGGATTGACATTATCGGACCTTACCAAGGGGGCGGGGGCGGGTGCTGTTATGTCGCGCCGGCACGTTGGCAAGCGGGGATGACTGTACGTGTTGATTGGGAGACGGGCGCTGGAAGCTCTGCGGGTTACCCCGGCACTGGTGATTGGCTGAAGTATTTAGCCTGGATCGACAAAATCGATGCGCAAAAACGCCAACACAGCAAAGTCGTTCCTGTCCCTGACTACACCGACCAAAAAGTCTGCGGCCTCACCGTGCACTTCCTGCCCTGCGATGAACTGCAAGTCACCACCTCGTGCTACGCCTACGGCAGCCCCGAATACCCGATCAAGACCCCACTGCAACAGCCGGAGCCCCAGTCATGTCCGAAGTGAAACACGCTTCTATGTGGTACCCGCCAGCGTTTCCGGTTGAGGGCCGTTTGCCTCGCAGCGCTGCGCAGGTCTATCAAAATAATCAGCGCCAGTGTCAGCTGGAGTCGCAGTATCACGATGCCCTTTGCGTGGCGGCCGGGCGCCGGCTTATGCCGCCGTGCTGCAAGACATTGCACATCAGCCTGTTTTTCGACGGCACCGGCAATAACCTCAACAACGACCTCTACCTGTCGAATCCCCGGCACCCGACCAATATCGCCCGGATGTTCCGCGCCAGCATTGGCGACGGTCATGCCGGCGGCACCGCCCACAGCACCGAGGCCAAGGGTTTGACTGATGCGGCGGGTACCGGCAACGGCCAGTACTTCAAGTACTACATGCCCGGTGTGGGCACGCCGTTCACTGAAGTCGGCGACCTGGACTACAGCATTCTGGGGCTGGGGGGGGCCTGGTATGGCGAGGAGCGGATCAACTGGGGGCTGTTGATGATCCTCGATGCCCTGCGCCGCACGCTAGGATTGCCAAGGCTGGACAACACGGCCCTGCTCGCCGCGGTGAAGGCCATGGGTACGGCGCCCGGACTGGAATGGGCAACTGGCTTCGCCGCGCGCAGCCGTGAGTTTCGCAAACAGTTTGAGGCCCTGGAAAAGCCCTTGCGCATTGCTCTGACCCAGCCGCAACCCGGTCAGGTCAAACTGTTGGGGATCAAGCTGTACGTGTATGGGTTTTCCCGTGGCGCGGCGGCGGCGCGGGCCTTTGTCAGTTGGCTGAACCAGCTGTTGACCCTGACTGAGCCGGCGCTGGCCTTGCCATTGTCTGACCTGCGGTTGCCCGTCAGCGTCGAGTACCTGGGACTGCTGGACACCGTGGCCTCGGTCGGTCTGGCCGACATCGTCCCAGGGGCCAACGGCCATATGAGTTGGGCCGATGGCAACCAGGAACTGCCCGCCAGCAGTCTGGTCAAGCGTTGCCTGCATATCGTTGCCAGTTACGAGCAACGGTTGAGTTTTCCGTTGGAATCTCTTCGCCGGGAGAAGGGTGGTTACCCGGTAAATAGCCTGGAGGTGATTTACCCGGGCGTGCACTCGGATCAGGGAGGGGGATATCCGCCGGGTGAACAGGGTAAGGCTGTCAGTACGGACCCTCGGGTTGGAGACAGTCTATTGCTGTCGCAGATTGCCTTGAACGATCTGTATGCCGATGCCTTTGCCAATGGCGCACCTTTGAAAGTGCCAGAAGAAGTTTTGCCAGAGGCGGTTAACCGAGACCGCTGGCGGGCGATGGAGCCCGAACTGTTACGAGAGTTTATCGCGGCGCCAACATTGGTAAACCGTTTCAATGCCTGGCGCGAAGTCACTCTTGGTCTACCCACCGATCTTCAACCGCTGCCCGCTGAACAGGTTGACCATTACCAGCCAACTCCCGCCACCACTTACCTGGAACAGGTCCTGCGCAATCAGATGAGCTGGATCACCGCCTGGCGCATCGACCGCTATGCCTTCGCCAGCCTCAAGCACACCCCATTCTATCTTCAGGCGAGCGACCTTGAAGCCGAAAAAGGGGTCAAAGCGCGCGCCGAAGAAAAGCGCGACCAGAAGCAGGCAGAGGTCGTAAAACGCCGCAAGCAGCAGCGGGCTCGTGAGTTTCTCAGCCGCGAACCGAACATGCCGCTGGAGCCTGGGGTCAAGGATTTCGATGCCGACATGGCGCGAACCCAGTTGCGCGAAGCGGCCGAAGAATTTGCCGCGCATTATCGCGCCCTCAGCCTTACGGATCCTTTGGTGATGCGGGCCGCACTAATGATGCCCATTCCCGGTTTGATTGCTCATCAGGTCTCCACCCGGGTGCGGCTCGAGCGTCAGCGAATGAAAGCCGAGGGACAGGCGCGTGTGGGTCAGCTATTCCCGCCGCCGTTGCGCGAAATCAATCATCAAAATGAAACCCGGCGCGGCAATGTCGACGAAAGCCGCAACGCCACGCAACCTGAAGGGCTATTGCGCGCACTGTTCGACGATCAGGTCCACGACTCACGCGCCTGGTTCTTGTACACACGGGGACGTGAGTGGTTCGGCAGCTATTTCGGCGAACGCATGGTGTTTTTCGGCGAGGCCGGCCGTCGCGACCTGGCGTTGTATGGCGAGAACGGTGAAGTGCTGGCGCACACCAACCCGAATGCCGGGCCTGCCGGCACCGCGCAACCCGTGGTGCTGGACGCCGAGCACCTGGCCCAGGCCATGCAAGACATCGATGCGTTGTGGGAAGCGTTCTATGCCCAGGCTGGTGAGGTGAAAAATGCATCGGCCTGAACCTTTTTTTCGAGGCGTAGCACAGGACCGCAGGCCCGAGTTCAAAGCCTGCCCATGGCGCGAACGGGCCGTTGTCGTCGCCATTCTGGTTGGCAGCCTACTTGTTCAAGGCGCTCAGGCCAGCACTCTCGAAGCCATCAATCACACTCACTGGGCAATCAACCATTTCAGTGTCGATGGCCGCTCCGGCATCGACATCATCGGTCCTTATCAAGGTGGAGGGGGCGGCTGTTGCTTCATTGCGCCGGCACGCTGGCAACCGGGGATGACAGTGCGTGTTGATTGGGAGACTGGAGAAGGAAGTTCAGCAGGTTTCCCCGGCTTTGCTGATAGGGACAAATATTACGCCTGGCTCGACAGAATTGACTCACAAAAACGCCAACACAGCAAAGTCGTCCCTGTCCCTGACTACACCGGCCAAAAAGTCTGCGGCCTCACCGTGCACTTCCTGCCCTGCGAAGAACTGCAAGTCACCACCTCCTGCTACGCCTACGGCAGCCCCGAATACCCGATCAAGACCCCGTTGCATTTACCGGAGCCACAGTCATGTCCGAAGTGAAATACGCTTCGCTTTGGTACCTGCCAGCGTTTCCGGTCGAGGTCCTCGTGGTGTTGGACGCTGAGCACCTGGCCCAGGCCATGCAAGACATCGATGCGCTGTGGGAAGCGTTTTATGCCCAGGCTGGTGAGGTGAAAAATGCATCGGCCTGAACCTTTCTTTCGAGGCGTGGCACAGGCCCCCAGGCGCGAACTCAAAGCCAGCCCATGGCGCGAAGGGGCCGTTGTCGTCGGCATTCTGGTTGGCAGCCTGCTTGTACAAGACGCACTGGCCGGCACTCTCCAAGCCATCAATCACACTCACTTGGCAATCAACCATTTCAGTGTCGATGGCCGTTCGGGCATCGACATTATCGGACCTTACCAAGGGGGCGGGGGCGGGTGCTGTTATGTCGCGCCGGCACGTTGGCAACAGGGGATGACGGTGCGTGTGGATTGGGAGACTGGGGTGGCTTATCCCGATGGATTTCCCGGCTTTGCGGATGAGGTCAAATACGAGGCCTGGGCGGAGCAAATCAGAGCTCAAAAACGCCAGCACAGCAAAGTCGTACCAGTCCCTGACTATACCGACCAAAAAGTCTGCGGTCTCACCGTCCATTTTTTGCCCTGCAATGAGCTGCAGGTCAGCACCTCCTGCTACGCATATGGCAGCCCTGAATACCCGATCAAGACCCCACTGCAATTGCCGGAGCCCCAGTCATGTCCGAAGTGAAACACGCTTCGCTTTGGTACCTGCCAGCGTTTCCGGTCGAGGTCCTCGTGGTGCTGGACGCTGAGCACCTCGCCCAGGCCATGCAAGACATCGATACGTTATGGAAAGCGTTTTATGCCCAGGCTGATGAGGTGAAAAATGCATCGGTCTGAACTTGTTTTTCGAGGCGTGGTACACGCCAGCAAACCAGAACTCAAGCCCAGCCCATACCGCGAACTGGCCGTCGTCCTTGGCGCTTTGATCGGCAGCCTGTTTGCACAATATGCTCAGGCCAGCACCCTTGAGGCCATCAACCACACCCATTGGGCGATCAATCACTTCCGAGTCGATGGTCGTTCGGGCCTCGACATCATCGGGCCTTATCAGGGTGGCGGCGGAGGCTGTTGCTATATCGCGCCAGCTCGTTGGCGACCGGGTATGACAGTGCGTGTGGATTGGGAAACGGGTGTAGCTTACTCCTTTGACTCTCCAGGCCTCGCCGATGAGGCCAAATACGATGCCTGGCTCGACAAAATCGACGCGCAAAAACGCCAACACAGCAAAGTCGTACCAGTCCCTGACTACACCGGCCAAAAAGTCTGCGGCCTCACCGTGCACTTCCTGCCCTGCGATGAACTGCAAGTCACCACCTCGTGCTACGCCTACGGCAGCCCCGAATACCCGATCAAGACCCCGTTGCATTTACCGGAGCCACAGTCATGTCCGAAGTGAAATACGCCGAAGGGCGAATGGGCTGCACTGCAGCCAGCCAGTCAAGAGAACCCTGCACTAAACAAGGATCGCCGCTGCTGCGTCAGTTGCAGTGCGCCGACACGTGGGTGGCCTCATGAAAGTGGCTCCCGAGTATGCCCCCTATCCCCAGGCGCAACCCCCCAACTACAAGCGATGGCTGGTTAACGGCGCAGCACTGTTGGGTTTGGTGTTTGTTGGCGCCGATCTGTTGGAGTCGGTCAAACATGGAAGTAGTTACTGGAATATTTTGCGATTATTGCTGGACGTTTTCACCGTCTGGGGTGTGATGATTGGCGTGGCAGTGTTGTGGTTGCTGGCACTGCTGTTGCGCGTGTTGTACTACCGTTTCAACTGGCATATCGCGCGATATCATGCCAATGCAGCCACGCGGGTTCAGCACACCTGGTGGACCCACCATCGCCAGAAGGTCGGGTTGATCGAATCGGTGCTGTTGGGCGCCGCCTGCAGTTCCCCCGAACACCGTCAAAGCCTGTTCAGTCCTGAGCATCAACCCCCAGTGCCAGAGGAGACGCCCGAGGGCCCGGCGATTCGACTGCTCCAGGTACTTGGACGCGATGTCGCCGAGCGCGAACGGCATCTGGCGACGTTGCTGGCCCTGCAATGGAACGAGCAGCGTACGGAACCCGACGTGGTGCAGCCAGTGTGTTGTTACTGGCAAGGTTCACTGGACGCCTGGCAAGCCTTTGTCGAACAGATGAGGCAGTGCTGTCCGCAAATCCAGTTGCCCGAACAACCCGAGCCTTGGCAAGGCATGCAGAGCCTTGACGCGATCATTGATCGGCTGCACGGGGCACCCTGGGATCTCCGCATTCTTTGTGCCGGTTGCCACTCTTCGCCGCCCGAGGCACAGAGTCACATGCCCGCGGGCGAGGCTGCCGTGTTGTGGTGGCTCGGTCCGCGAGGTCGGGTGCGCTTGTCTCGCGGGGAATGGTTCGCGGCTGATGCCGAGAGCTTGGCGTCGGTAGCCGAGCGAGTGTCGCAACAAAGCGAGCTGAAGTCTTCCGCGCCGGTATGCGTGTCGTTCTCTCAACCCGACATGCCGCCGCTGTCTGTCCTGGATTGGAACACCCGCCAACACCTGCAAGACGCCAACTTTGGCGCGCTGCAAAACCTTGAGGCAATGATCGTGCAGACCCTGGCTGCCTGGTATGCCGAGCAGCATGGCGTGCCGTGTGCCTGGTTGGCGAATGACCCTCAACACACCCTGGCCCTGGGCATTGTGGAATCCGATCATGCAGATAGTTGAAGCTCCAAGAATATCTTCCTGGCCGACGGCGCTGTTGCTGGCGCTGATCGTGGCTGTAGTGGTCACGGTGGGTGGCGTGGCCTGGTGGATTTGGACAGGGCGCGGCCCGGTCAGCCAAGCCATGTGGGTGGATCTGCTGCTCAAAGGACTGATGTGCTGGGCACTGCTTTTTAGCCTGGCAGTCTCGATCTGGTTGGTCCTGAAGAAAGGGATTCACAAGCTGGTGATGGGCAGTCAGCCTCTGCTGCCCTTGCCGAATACCGAGACTAGTCCACCAGACGAGTGCGCAAAGGCACTCGCAGAATTGCGCAAGCACTATGGCCCTTTCTGGCGCTTCAAAGTCCGCCTGCTCCTGGTCGTCGGCGAACCCGAGCAGATCGAAGCCATCGCCCCCGGACTGACCACCCGACAGTTCCTGCATGGGCAGGACACCGTGCTGCTCCATGGTGGCAGCGTACAGTCGCCAACCCTGTTCAGCCAATGGCAGGGCTTGAGCCGCTGGCGCGCCCTCGATGGCGTGGTCTGGGCGTTGAATAAGCCACAATCCACCGACGCCGCAACACTGGGCGACAGCCTGCGGCGCCTGCGCGATCTGGCCCGGACCCTGCATTGGCAGTTGCCGTTGCACCTGTGGCAGGTCTGCGACACTGTTTGGGAGCAGCGCACACGTCAGACGCAGGCGGTGGGTTGTGCGTTGCCCGCCGACTTCACTGCGGTGGAGCTGGAGAGTCGCCTGAATCAATTGGTCGAGCCCTTGCGCCAGGAGGGCTTGGAACAGATGCGCGGGCAGATACCGCATGACTTTTTGCTGCGCCTGTCCCGCGATTTGCAGGTCGAAGGCATTCCCCGCTGGCGTCAGGCGCTGGCACCGTTGCTCGGCGAGTTGGCCGGGAGCGTGCCGGTGCGCGGGTTGTGGTTCAGCCTGCCGTTACCGGAAGTGTCGCCGGATCCCAATAACCGCAGTCACTTCTGGTCGATATCACCGGTCTGGCACGGCGTGCTCGGCGATAAAAAACCGCGCCCGCGTCGCCTCGGCTGGCCCGCGACCCGCATCGCGCAAACCCTGATGCTCGCCCTGACTCTGGCATGGGGCGCCGGCCTGCTGCTGTCCTTCGCCAGCAACCGCGTACACATCGCCCAGGTGCAAACCTCCCTGGCGACCTTGCAACACTCATCCACCCGTGACGAACAATTCCTCGCCCTCAACGAGCTGATCCGCGAGCTCGGCCGCCTGGATTACCGCGCCACCCACGGCACGCCCTGGTACCAGCGCTTCGGCCTGAACAAGAACACAGAACTCCTGCAACTGCTCTGGCCCGCCTAC
>NZ_JBYTEO010000078.1:3301-28443 GCF_058791355.1 Pseudomonas sp. EB271-G4-1 | reverse complement strand
GGCGTGCCGTGGGCAGCGCGGTAATCCAGGCGGCCGAGCTCGCGGGTCAGTTCGTTGAGGGCGAGGAATTGTTCGTCACGGGTGGCTGAGTGTTGCAAAACCGCCAGCGACGACTGGACCTGAGCGATGTGCATGCGGTTGCTGGCGAAGGACAGCAGCAGGCCGGCGCCCCAGGCCAGTGCCAGGGCGAGCATCAGGGTTTGCGCGACGCGGGTCGCGGGCCAGCCGAGGCGACGCGGGCGCGATTTTTGATCGCCGAGCACGCCGTGCCACACCGGTGCTATCGACCAGAAGTGATCGCGGTCATGGGGATCCGCCGCCACCGCCGGTAACGGCAGACTGAACCACAGCCCGTGCAACGGCACGCCCCCGGCAAACTCACCGAGCAACGGTGCCAGCGCCTGCCGCCAGCGAGCGATGCCTTCGACCTGCAGATCGCGGGACAGGCGCAGCAAAAAGTCGTGCGTCATGTGCGCTCGCATCTGCTCCAAACCCTCCCGCCGCAAGGGCTCGAGCAATTGATTCAGGCGACTCTCCAGCTCCACCGCGGTGAAGTCGGCGGGCAACGCGCAACCCACCGGCTGCGTCTGACGCGTGTGTTGTTTCCACCGACTGTCGCAGACCTGCCACAGGTGCAGCGGCAACTGCCAATGCAGCGCCCGGGCCATATCGCGCAGGCGCCGCACGTTTTTCCCCATAGTCGCGGCGTCGATGGTCTGCGCCTTGTCCAAGGCCCAGACCACGCCGTCGAAGGGACGCCAGCGACTCAAACCCTGCCATTGGCTGAACAGGGTTGGCGCCTGCATGCTGCCGCCGAGGAGCAGTACGGTGTCCTGCCCATGCAGGAAGTGCCGGGTGGTCAGGCCGGGAGCAATGGCTTCGATCTGTTCGGGTTCGCCGACGACCAGAAGCAGGCGGACCTTGAGGCGCCAGAAGGGGCCGTAATAATTATTGAAATGCAGCTGAGCCACGTGGACTTGTTGCGCGATCGGACTCTTCGGACTGTCCGTACGCGGTCGCTCGGGCACGTCATCCGCCTCCTCTGCGCGATGCACCGAATGCGCCAGACGGCGCCACAGCAGTCGGTAGGAACCCAGGACCATCAAGGCGAGAAATGTGAAGGCCGGAATCGCTAACAACCAGGTTTTTTGCCGGTCGCTACCTGGGCCAATCCCCAGCCACTGAGGAAAATACCAGACCATGAACTCAAGGATCACTCCGGTCAGAACTAACAGGCCGACCAGTACACTCGGCCCCAGAGAGCGTCGAATCTGCATTCAAGATTCCTTCGTCGAAAGCGGTAGGACGGGCGTCAGCACAGTGCTCCAGAGCCCCGCGTCGGCGACGCTGTCACCACTGAAAATGAACTGCGGCCCAGCGCCGCGCTGAATGGTCTGCGTCGCGACTGCGATTGCCAGCCATGGTGAGGCGGTGCCTGGGTGTCCCAACGATGCGTCCAGGTCGATCAATCCCTGGGGGTGCTTTACCGGCATCGGCACTTCAGTCAGAACGGTGCTTATTGCCGCATTGCGTTGCCCATCAACTCCCGCCCGCCACGCGTGCTCGATCGACTTGGCATCCAGTGGCACCCAATCCAGCGCTTGGCGAGTGGCATACAGCAGTGCATCAGGAGTGTGTGCCCGCCCCTGTTCAGGGCGGTGAAGGTAGGCCATTGGCGGTAAAGTGGTTTGTGTCAAACGGTTGCCCAGTAGTAGCCCAACGGCCGCTTCTGCCTTGCCTTCTGGTTGTAGCGGTGCAAACTGCAATGCCACCACTAGCAGTAGCGCCTGGTCATCAATGCGCTGGTCGAGCCACTGATCCACTGCAGACAACCCTTGCCCTTCGACGGGCACCACTGACTGTCGGATGCCGGACGCGTTCCACGCCGTGTGCCATGCTGGACGCCACTGACTTTGCGGCAGACCGCTCTCGACCTCCAGCAACAGTGCCAACGGCTTTTCATCCGGCAGCTGTGCCAGCGTTTGCGCCAGCTCGACCAGAACCTGACTGAAGATATTGAGCAGCACTTTTTCCAGGTCTTCATGCTTTTCGCCAGATAAGCGGCTATGACGCACAACGATTTCATCCAGCCGGGTCGGTTGCGCCGTCAGTACCTCCGTCCCGCTCAGCAAGGCATCGAGTTGTGTGGGCCCCTCTTCACCCGGATTTCGCAGGGCAGTGAACAGGTTCGCGCTTAACACCTGCTGAGAACGCCGACCTCGACGCATTTTTCGGCAAAAATCCTTATCGCGGGCTTCGTCCCAGCCATCGGACGCGCCTTGTTGACCGAAGTACAACAGCAGCCGCCCGAACAGCAGCACACACCAAACGAAGAGCGGTACACCCAAAGCACGCTGCCAGCTATCAATGGATTGCGCATTCAGCGGTTCACTGGCGAACAATAAAGTTTCCCCCATGCTCAACAGTAAAAGCAGAGGCAGTAAACATACCCAGAACCAAATACGAGGTGGTGCGGGGCGTGGGGCCGGAGAAGGAATTTGATCCAATCGGACAGGCATGATCAATTTTCTCCCTCTAACAAAGAGGTAAAAAAATCTAATACGCTATCTGAAGAGCAGAAAACAATAGAAACCAGGTTCAATCGCTGCCTTTTATTCCTCACAATAGTCATCCCTATTAAATTTAATCGAGTCTTGCGACGCCCACACTTCGAGAATATGACCCACAGAATAACGAACTCTCACCCAATCATCTTCGCTCTGTATTTCCAGCATTAAATGAGTACATCCACCCCAAAATATTCAGTTAGGCGACATACACTTCAAAATTGAATTTGTTCTTTTTGAAATATCAAACTTTAAACCATCAATATCCGCATGAGCCCCACACAACCCTAGACCTAGCGCCGTAGAATCTATTCCTTTCGACGAAATCTCCAAAAAATTTTCAGTACGCATTAGAAAAACACTTCCAAACTTAGTCTGATGAACGAGCATCCCATCGACTGCATCCATCTGTAAGGAGAAAAAACACACATGTTGATTCGCTTGCGTACTGTGAAGCCTGACTAAATAACCTGATCCTTCTGGCTTTATTTCGAGACAGTCATTAAATCGTTCAGAACAACCACTTCCATTACCGGGTGATGTGCACAGCTCACTTTTCTTCAAATAGCGACCAGACCATTCACCAGAGGAGTCAAACAAACTCTCAACACCAACACCATTCGGGTCTTCGTTGTTGTGCAATTCCTCCGCCCAAGAACAGAAACCAAAAAGCACCAAAAACATCGATGTGATAGTAGAAAAATAAAATCTCATTCTTTAGCCCTCAGATAACGTGCCCTGTGTCGGCCTTGCTCATACTGTATGAGCTCTTGAGTTTCCTGAATGTAAGTAGCTAGCTCTTCGCGATTATTTTTAGAGATGTGGGGCATTTGCCTATTCCAAATGCTGCCCTGTTGATAAGTAAAGTCCACCGCCACATCTCTGACTCGGCGATCCAATTGCTCCCATGTCGCTGCAGACGACAATACAGCTGAGTTATATTGGCGTTGAGCTGCAATTTCATATCGTGGATACACTACATCTTCGAATAGAATTCGCTGCGCTTCCTGTGTCATCGCACCGAACTGTTCTCTATTTGCATTTACGAAATCACGAGCATTTTGACCAGATAGGCCAGCTCCTCGAGAGAAGTTTTCTGCAAGAACAGCTTGAACTCCTGCAGCAATTAAATCTGAAAGCACTGCATTTTGTGTTCTATGCCGCATGTCGTAACCGCGCCCCAATGTCACGCCCGAAGCGCCTCCCGGCCAGTGCAACCGCCTGCTGAAATAGGGGCTGTTCTGTATGTCGTTTCCTTCGGCGTCGAAAGTTACTTGACCTCGGCGTACTATCAAATCGCTCTTCGGCCGGACTACATAAAAACTCCCCACCAACCCAATCGGATGAACGTGATAAGCCTTCCCCCACGACGGCAACCCCACTTTCTCCGCCACCTCTTCCCACCAACTGAGTTCCTTGATCCGCTGCTTCTCCGCCAACCAGTTCAAGTGCGGCGTCGAGCCACTATGGCCGAGCATTTCATCCAGCGCATCCCAGACATGTGCACGGTGGAACCATTCGCTTTCCTTGCGGATGATCATTTGCGCGATCGCTTGTGCCTGCGCCGGCAGCCTGAGCGCCTTTTGCAGTTCTTCGGACTTCATCTGGCCGAGGCGGTTAGGGTCGATGATGTCGAACAAGCGGCTCCTGATCGGTCCCTGGTCCTCGTCGTCGGCCAAGTGGCGGTAGCGTTCCAGTTGCGCTTCGCTAAAACGACGCATGTTGCTGAGGAATAAGGCCATGGCGTGGATGGGCCGGCCGTAGTCGTGCAAGACCTCGTAGCCATCCCAGTCCCAGGGACTGATCCACGGCGTGTCGCCCACGTCTTCGCGCACCCAGCCGTTGAGCAACTTGCCGTCAGCGTCGTGCAGCAGGCCTTCGAGGCGGTACCAGTTGATCGCCTTTCGGTCGAGGGTAGCAGGCACGGAAATCTTGTCGTCGGCTGACAGGGCCTCAAGCAGGCTTTTCGGGATCAACAGGCCGGCGTCGCTCACCGGGTCGGTCTCGCTCGGCACCGGCCAGCGCGTGGCGCTCGCGCCGTCGCGATGCGCCATTACGGCGGTGCCCTTGGCCAGTTTCAGCCAGGTTCGCTCGCGCGCCGGCAGGCGTTGGGCCCAAGCCCGACTGGCCACGATGAAGACGTCCATGTCTTGTTCGCTGAACGTTTCCAGGTGCAGCTTTTTTTCCGGTCGTTCCGCCCCTTCGCTGTGATAATCGCCGAGGTGGCCGATCAGCGCGCCGGCCTGGATTGCGATGGGGGTATCGAGGACCACGATCCGGTCCGTCGCCAGCGGTTCCAGTACGCTTTGCAGCCCCGCGAACTTTACGTACTGCGGGACCCGTTCCAGTTTGCGAAATTCGCCTTCACCGCTGACGGTGACAATGGTGCCTGTGGGCAACTTGCTGATGTGTTCGTAGCGCAGACTCCCTTCGGGGCGGACTTTGAGCTCGTCTCCATTGGTTTCGATGCGATGTTCGCCACCCACCTGCGACTGCAGATATCGGTTGGCGAGGTAACCGCGCAGCGAACCGTCGGCGTTGCTCAGGCTGGCCGGGCCCAGGCGGTTTTTCAGGCGGCGGTAATCACCCTGGCCGCTGATGTCCACCTCGGCGTCGCGGGGCAGGAAGTCGGCGACCTTGCCGGACCGGGGGCGGTAGTAAACGTGCAGGCCGTGTTGTTCGGGATAGTCGGGATGCGGATCGTTCGCCGTCGCCTTGACCCGGTGCACTTCAGGCCAGAATCCCGGGCGCGCCAGATTCGAATCCTCGTCATACTTCTCCCAATCCTGCAGGTGCATGTACAGGCTGTAGAAGATCAGGCTCGGTGGCTTGTCCGTGCTGTTGTGGATCGTCGGCGGCTGCAGGCGATGGCGGACCAGTACGAAGTTGCGCGAGAAGGGTTTGTTGGCGGTGATCTTGTGGTCGTAGTAGGTCGTCTTCGGTGATTCCCGATCGATGCGGTAAGCCACCACTTCGCCGTCGGCCAGGCAGTGCACGCTGGATTGCTGCTTCAGGCCCGCTGCGGTGCCACTGTCGAAATGCACGCCACCGTGCCACAGGCCATTGACACCCAAGGGGTAGTATCCCGAGGTGGCGTTTGCCAGGAGGGTCAGTTGCTGCAAGGGGTCCCGCGTGTCCTTGAACGGGTGGCACCAGTTTTTCAGCGGCTGCAAGTCGTCGGTTTTCGAGGCCGCCGTTGGGGTGATGGGCTGGGTGTCGCGCGTTGGCCAGACCGGGGGCATGGTGCTGGGGGTGCTTGAGTCGTAGTGGCGTCCAAAAATCCAGTCGAGCAGCTTTGCCATGGTGTGTCGCTCCAGGTTTGCGAAAGAGTCAGCCAGAGAAATCCGTACGTTCCAGGGACTGGAAAGGGTGTTCGGACAATTGCGGTAGCGGCGGCATTTGCCGGGCCTGCCCGTCAGGTCCCTTGAACTCGTGATGCGCTGCCTTGACCTTGTGGTCGCCCGCCGTACCCGACTCGATGCCGCCCGCATCCAGGTTGAGGTAGCTGCCCCCGCCATTCAGGGCGATTTTCTTTTTCGCGGTGATGCGGATCTCATCTTCGGTGCTGGTAATCGATAGCTCGAGGCGAGCCAGCAGTTCCAGGGTGCCGTTCTGCGCCTGCACGGAGACCGGCCCTTGGTTGGCAAACAGCTTGATCCCCAGCTTGCGCACGAACACGCTCAATCCCTGGCCCACACCCATGAACAAGCGCTTGACCACGCTGATGTCGGCTTCGCCGCCGGCGTTGAGCATCAGATTCTCCTGCGCCGCCAGTTGCAGGTGGTTGCCGCTGGTGAGGGCGATGCCTTGCGGGGCACTGAGCAGCAGGACCGAGGCCTTGAGCTCATTGAGTTGTTCGCGCAGCAGTTGCAGTTGTGCCGCTACATCAGCTGGATCGGCGTTGGCCACCTGCGCGTCGCTGGACAGCCCTTGCAGTTGGTCACCAGCCTGTTGCAAGCGGCCCAGCGCGGCCTGCATGTCCAGCATCTGACCTTGGGCCTTGGGCTGTTCATCGGCGCTGATGAATACGCCCTTGCCACCCCGAATGGCCCCCCAATCATCCGTTCTTAGCTCAAACCCTTCCCCCCGTTTCTGCTTCTTGGCATCCACCAGATGCCCCAGGTTCAGCTGGCTCTTGCCGCCATATTCCGTGCTGAGCTTGACGTGCTCCTGCCCCCGCAGGTCTTCCATGCGCAACTTGTTGTTCGCCGGTGTACGCAGCACATTGCGGGTGTGGTCGCGCCTGCGCAGGGTCACGTGGTCCGGGTGTTCGCTGTCGTGCAGGGCGTGGGCGATGTAGGGGCGGTCCGGGTCGCCCTGTTCGAAAGCCACCGCCACTTCGGTGCCGACCAGCATCGGCAGGTGCAGGCCGTGGGTGTCGCCGCCGTAGGGTCGGGCCAGGCGTAGCCAGGCGCTTTCCTGGCCGGGTTTCCAGGTGTCGCGGTCGAACAGGAAGCGCACGCGGTAGCGGCCTTCGAGATCGATTTCGGCGTAGCGGTCGTTGCGCTCGGGGCTGCTCAGCCGTGCCGGCAGGGTGCCGGCGATGATCGGTTTGGGCGGGACCTTTGGGCGGAAGCAGACCATCTCGGCGTAGGGAATGGCTTCGAAATGCACTTCGATGTTGCGGTCGCGGGCGGCGCGGGTGCGCAGGCTAGTGATCACCGCGCCAGGGGCAAAGGCCTGGGGCGCGCCGGCGATTTTCAGCACCTGGCCCGGCGCCAGGGTGGCGCTGCTGCTGGCGCCGCTGAGATGGGTCTGGCTGTTGAGGTAGCGCTCGTGGCGCAGGCGCGCTTAGAAAAAGCCGCTTTCGCTTAGCAGGTCTTCGTCTTGGTCCAGTTTGTCACCGAGCACGCGATAGGGTTCGGCGTAGTGGTAGGCCTCGCCGTAGGTGGTGGTCGTGGTGCCGCGGGTCTGGTCGACCTCGCCATCGAGAAAGGCGCGGGCGTCAAGGGCGTGATAGGCGCGAAAGTTGATGGATTTTTCCACCACCTGGTGGCGGGTCTGCAGCTGCCACACGCCGTCCTCGCCGGTGGCGAAGCCGGCCGGTGCACGCAGCGGCAGCTGGACGCCGAACTGGTAGTGGCGCTGGTCGTCGTGGAATTCGACGACGTCGATCTGCAGGCGGTCGTCGTGGCTGAAGCGGTACCAGATGCCGACCTCGGCCAGCAGCCGCTCGATGAACGCCAGGTCGCTCTCGCCGTACTGCATGACCTGCTCGCGCCGGGGGTATTCGCGCACCAATTGGAACAAGAAGTGCTGGCCGAGGAAATCGTGGCGGCTGCGCAGGATGTGCTCGACGATCTCCGGCACCGACTGCTGCTGGTACAGGCGGTACTGACGGCCACGATCGAGCAGGGCAAGGCGCGGTTGCAGGGTGATTTCATAGCGCGCTTCGTCGCGGGAGGCGGACAGGCGCTGGAAGCTATTGACCATCCCATACAGGCTGCGCAACGGCTTGACCTCGGGCACTGGCAGGCCAGGGTAAGGAGGCTTTGCCGGCGGCGGATAGAGGCTGAAACTGGCGTCCTTGTTGAGCATCTTCTCGGCGCTGAGGTCTTGCTCGCTGCAGGTGAATTCGATGCGGTAAGTGAAGGGTTGGCTGAGGTGTTCTTCGCCTTCGAAGGCGAGGACATCGAACGCGGCGTCGAACCAGCGGATCGCGAATTTGTGACGGGTGTGGTTGAAGAAGATGCGCGGTTGTGTGCTCATGTCAGGCCTTCCTGGTCTGTGGGGGAAACACACAGGAAGGGTTTAGCGTTCACCCGGGTCCTGAGGGGTGAAAGCTTTGGCGAAATGGAAGGAAGCTGGAAATAGGACGTTTCTGAGGATGGTGTAGGGCTTTTCTGTATTGGTATCCCGGGTTAACCGTGTCGGATAACCCTGTAGGAACCTGCTCTGGGCGGCGTTCCGACGATGAGGCCAGAACAGGCCCCATCATTCCCCAGCCATAAAACTCACCCGCACCTTCAACCCCGCCTTCTCCCCATCATGCAGGCTGATTTGCGCCAGGTGCGCCCGGCAGATTTCGCCAACAATCGCCAACCCCAAGCCTGAACCGGCCACTTGCTGATTGCGCCGGTAAAAGCGCTCGAACACCCGATCGCGCTCATCAAGGGGAATGCCCGGCCCGTCGTCCTCGACCTCCAGCACCGCCGGCGCCAGGACCCGCAAAATGACGTTGCCGCCCGGTGGCGTGTGGGCCAGGGCGTTGTCCACCAGATTGCTCAACAGCTCATTCAACAAGGTCGGCTCACCGCGCAACCAGACCGGCTCGTCAGCTTCCAGCGCCAGGGCCACGCCGCGTTTATGGGCCAGCGGCGCCATGGCCATGCCCAGCTCACGGGCCAATTGACTGAGGTCGAGCAACTGCGCGCCGCCCTCAGCAATCGCCCTGGCGCCGTTTTCCACCCGGGCCAGCGAGAGCAATTGATTGGCCAGGTGGGTCAGGCGATCAGTGCCTTGGGCAGCGGTTTCCAGCGTGCTGCGCCAGGTTTGCGGCTCGTTCGAGCGCAAGCCCAATTCCAGCCGGGCCTTGAGCGCTGCCAACGGCGTGCGCAGTTCATGGGCAGCGTCGGCGATGAATTGCGCCTGCTTCTCGAACTGCCCGCGCAGGCGTTCGGTGAAATGGTTGAGCGCACGCACCAGAGGCCACAACTCGCGTTGCACTTCCACCAGGGGTAGCGGCCGCAGGTCATCTGGCTGACGTTCCTCCACGGCGGTGCGCAAACGCTCCAGCGGGCGCAGCGCCGCACTGACCGCAAACCACACGATCATCAGGGCCCCGACCGCCAGCATGCCCAGGCGCAGCAAGGTATCGCCGGCCAGGCTGCGGGCCATGCTGACGCGTGCCTCATCGGTCTCCGCCACGCGGATTTCCGCCATGCCGTTCATGTTTGGCTCGCTGACCGGCTTGAGCAAACTGACCACGCGCACGTTCTGTCCCCGATAAGTCGCGTTGTAAAAACGCGCGAGCGCCGGGTAGTTGTCGGTGCGCGGTGTACCGGGAGGGGGTGGCGGCAGGTTTTCATAACCGGAGATCAGCTTCTGGTTGATATCGTTGACCAGGTAGAAAATCCGCCCCGCGCTGTCGTAGGCGAACGTATCGAGGGCCACGTAAGGCACGTCCAGGCTGAGGCTGCCATCACGTTCGGACAGGCCGGCGGCGATGGTCCGCGCCGAGGCCAGCAACGTGCGGTCATAGGCCGTGTCGGCCGCTTCGCGACCGTTCCAGTAAGCACTCAAGCCGCTGGCCAGCATCAATACCACTAGCAACAGCGCCAGGTTCCACAGCAACCGCCAACGCAGGCTGCTGGCCTTATGCATCACGGCTTTCCAGCAAATAACCGAGACCGCGGAACGTTACGATCGCCACCGGGTGGCCGTCGAGTTTCTTGCGCAAGCGGTGAACGTAGATTTCGATGGCGTCCGGACTGGCCTCTTCGTCCAGGCCGAAGACCTGTGAAGCCAGTTGCTCCTTGCTCATCACCCGGCCAGGACGGGCGATCAGGGCTTCGAGTACCGCTTGCTCGCGGGAGGTCAGGGTCAGCAGTTCCTCACCGAGGGTAAAGCGCCGGGTCTCCAGGTCGTAGGCCAGCACACCGCAGCGCTGCAGGCGCTCGCCACCCAACACACTGCGGCGCAACAAGGCCTTGACCCGGGCTTCAAGCTCGGTGAGTTCGAAAGGCTTGGCCAGGTAGTCGTCGGCCCCCAGGTTCAGGCCATGGACCCGGTCCTTGACGTCGCTGCGGGCGGTCAACATCAACACCGGTAGATTCTTACCCCGGGCACGCAGGCGCGCCAGCACTTCGAAACCGTCCATGCGCGGCAGGCCGACGTCGAGAATCGCCATGGCGTATTCCTCGCTACCCAGCGCCAGGTCGGCCGCCACGCCGTCGTGCAGCACATCCACGGTCAAGCCGGTGCTCTTGAGCGCCTGAGCGACACTTTCAGCGAGCTGCAGATGGTCTTCGACGAGCAGGACACGCATGGATCATTACCTCGTTCAGGGATGGTCGACGCCATTCTTTGGCGCGGAGTTTACAGCGGCATCCGCCGCTGTGAAGCCTGAAAAACCGTGAAAGCCCGATGAAAGGTTAGCGAAAGGTTGGACCGTTAGAGTCGATCTACGGATGGTTTATCTCGCAGCCATCGATCGTGATTTGAAATGTAGCTCCCGAAAAACGCCTCGATGCGTTTTCGCCAATAAGAACAATAACGAGGTACGTCGCCATGCTGTCCACCCAGCTCCACATTTGTCCGTCCCGCCCCTTTTCTCGAACCCCCTCGTATTCGCTTGCCGGCGCCGTCAACGCCTGCGCGAAGCGAAACCGCTGCATCTGAAACATCCCAAAAAACAACAACTCCTGTGGAGACAACAATGAATCGATCACTGCGCCGTTTCGCCCTCGCCGCCAGCGTCATGCTGTTCGCCGGCCCACTGATGGCCGAGCCCAAACGCCCGGAATGCATCGCACCGGCCTCGCCCGGCGGCGGTTTCGACCTGACCTGCAAACTGGCGCAAAGCGCGCTGGTCAACGAAAAGCTGCTGACCAAACCGATGCGCGTGACCTACATGCCCGGCGGTGTCGGCGCGGTGGCTTATAACGCGGTAGTCGCCCAGCGCCCGGCGGATGCCGGCACGTTGGTGGCCTGGTCAAGCGGTTCGCTGCTCAACCTGGCCCAGGGCAAGTTTGGTCGCTTCGATGAAACCAACGTGCGCTGGCTGGCCGCCGTTGGCACCAGCTACGGCGCCATCGCCGTGAAGAGCGATTCGCCCTACAAGACCCTGGACGATCTGGTCCAGGCGCTGAAGAAAGATCCGAGCAAAGTGGTAATCGGTTCCGGCGGCACCGTCGGCAGCCAGGACTGGATGCAGACCGCCCTGATCGCCAAGGCCGCCGGGATCAATCCGCGCGACCTGCGTTACGTGGCGCTCGAAGGCGGCGGTGAAATCGCCACTGCCTTGCTCGGCGGCCACATCCAGGTCGGCAGCACCGACATCTCCGACTCCATGCCGCACATCCAGAGCGGCGACATGCGTCTGCTCGCGGTGTTCTCCGACAAGCGCCTGGACGAGCCGGAAATGAAAGACATCCCGACCGCCAAGGAACAAGGCTACGACATCGTCTGGCCAGTGGTTCGCGGCTTCTACCTGGGGCCAAAAGTCAGCGATGAAGACTATGCCTGGTGGAAGGACTCCTTCGACAAACTGCTGGCCTCACCCGAGTTCGCCAAGCTGCGCGATCAGCGTGAACTGTTCCCGTTCGCCATGACCGGCCCGGAATTGGACACCTACGTGAAGAAGCAGGTAGCGGACTACAAAGTGCTGGCCAAAGAGTTCGGCCTGATCCAGTGATCGTCTCTGTCTAGCGGTCACGGCGGGCTAGCGCCGCCGTGACCCAGGAGTTCCCCATGCTCTTACAACGCATTTTTGCTTCGGTGCTGTTGCTGGCCTGTGTCGGCCTGGCGCTGATGGCCTGGCCGTATCAGGCGGCTTTTTCCTACGAACCGGTGGGCCCTCGGGCCTTCCCGTTGCTGATGCTTGGCCTGATGGGCTCGGCGCTGTTGTACATGGTGTTTCGTCCCGCACCGATCAAGCACAGTGATGACGAGCCGCCGCTGGATCGCGAAACCTTGACCAAGATCGCCATCTGCGTGGCGCTGCTGCTGGTGTTCGCCGGCACCTTCGAACCGCTTGGCTTCATCGTTGCCAGCATCCTCATCGGTGTGCCGATGGCGCGCCTGTATGGCGGCCGCTGGCTGCCCAGCGTCGTGATCATCAGCTTGATGGCCGTCGGCCTTTACCTGCTGTTCGACAAGTTGATGGACGTACCGCTGCCCTTGGGCGTGCTCGACGTTCTGGAGAACTGATATGGATACTCTTGGCTATTTGGGTCAGGGCTTCGGCGTCGCGCTGAGCCCGTACAACCTGGTGACCGCCCTCTGCGGCACCCTGATCGGTACGGTGGTCGGCCTGTTGCCGGGCCTGGGTCCGATCAATGGCGTGGCATTGCTGATCCCCATCGCATTCGCCCTCGGCCTGCCGCCGGAATCGGCGTTGATCCTGCTGGCAGCCGTGTACCTGGGTTGCGAATACGGTGGCCGGATCAGCTCGATCCTGCTGAACATACCGGGCGAAGCCTCCACCGTGATGACCACCCTCGACGGCTATCCGATGGCGCGCAAAGGCCTGGCCGGCGTGGCGCTGTCGCTGTCGGCGTGGAGTTCATTCATCGGCGCCTTCATCGCCACCTGCGGCATGGTGCTGTTCGCCCCGCTGCTGGCGAAATGGGCGATTGCCTTCGGGCCGGCGGAATACTTCGTGCTGATGGTGTTTGCGATTGTCTGCCTGGGTGGCATGGCTGGCGACCGACCGTTGAAAACCTTTATCGCGGCACTGATCGGCCTGTTCCTGTCGACGGTCGGCATCGACGCCAACAGCGGTGTGTACCGCTTCACCGGGGACAACATTCACCTGACCGACGGTATTCAGTTCGTGGTGCTGGTGTTGGGCCTGTTTTCCATCAGTGAAATTCTGCTGTTGCTGGAAAAAACCCATCACGGCCAGGAAGCGGTGAAAGCCACCGGGCGCATGATGTTCAACTTCAAGGAAGCGGCGTCGGTGTTCGTGGTGAACATCCGTTGCGGCGTGCTGGGTTTCATCATGGGCGTGTTGCCGGGAGCCGGTGCCACCTTGGCCAGCGCCGTGGCCTACATGACGGAAAAACGCATCGCAGGCGCCAAGGGTACGTTTGGCCAAGGCGACATGCGCGGCCTGGCGGCTCCGGAAACGGCCATCGGCGGCGCAGCGTGCGGCGCTTTGGTACCGATGCTGACCCTGGGTGTTCCAGGCTCAGGCACCACGGCGGTGATGATCGGCGCCCTGTCGCTATACAACATCACCCCGGGCCCGCTGCTGTTCCAGCAACAACCGGACATCGTCTGGGGCCTGATCGCCTCGCTGTTCATCGCCAACATCATGCTGGTGATCCTCAACATCCCGATGATCCGTATCTTCACCCGTATCCTCGCTGTGCCGAACTGGGCACTGGTGCCGGTGATCGCGATCATTACCGGGATCGGCGTCTACGCGGTGCACGCCACCACCTTTGACCTGTTCCTGATGATCGGCATCGGCATCTTCGGCTATATCTTGCGCAAGCTGGACTTCCCGCTGTCGCCAGTGCTGCTGGGGTTCATTCTCGGAGGCCTGATGGAGCAAAACCTGCGCCGCGCCCTGTCGATTTCCAACGGTGCGCTGGAAATCCTCTGGTCGAGCCCGATCACTTTCGGTTGCTGGGTCCTGACAGCGATCATGCTGTTGATGCCGATCCTGCGGATCTGGCGTAAGCGTTCGGCTGCGCAACGCGCCATCGCCGATGTCTGATCGAACACCGTTCAAAGCCTGGTGGGGTACACCGCTGGTCGGCCTGCTGGGCGGTTTCCTCGCCAGCCAGGTCGGCTGGCCGCTACCGTGGATGGTCGGCTCGTTGCTGGCGATCATCCTGGTGCGCTGCCTGACACCCTGGCAACTGGCGGAGATCCCTGGCGGCCGCAAGTGCGGCCAGTGGATCGTCGGCATCGGTATCGGCCTGCACTTCACCCCGGTGGTGATGGAGCAGGTGCTGAGTCATTTCGGGCTGATCTTCTTCGGTGCGCTGGTCACCAGCCTCTCGGCGGTGGTCGGTGTCTGGCTGATGCGTCGCACCGGTGAAGATCGCGCCACTGCATTTTTTTCCAGCATGCCCGGCGGTTCCGGGGAGATGGTCAACCTCGGCGCACGCAATGGGGCGGTGCTCAGCCGGGTGGCGGCGGGCCAGAGTTTGCGGGTGCTTGTGGTGGTGCTTTGCGTTCCGGCAGCGTTCAAATACCTGCTGGGGGACGGCGCTCCGATGTCCCACGCCGGCAGCATCGATTGGCGCTGGCTGGCGCTATTGTTTCCGGCGGGAGCGCTGGCGGCCTGGATCTGGGAACGCCTGCGGCAACCCAACCCATGGCTGTTCGGGCCCTTGCTGGTCAGCGCCGCGGTCAGCATCGGCTGGGACCTGCATATCGGCTTGCCCAACGGCGGCAGCCAGATCGGCCAATGGCTGATTGGCAGCGGCCTGGGCTGTCACTTCAATCGGCAGTTTTTCCGTCGCGCGCCGTCGTTCATGGGGCGCACGTTGATCGGCACGCTGCTGACCATGCTGATCGCCACAGCGGCTGCACTGGGACTGAGTGCGCTGACCCATCTGGATTTGCGCTCGCTGACCCTGGGCATGATGCCCGGCGGCATTGCCGAGATGAGCCTGACGGCCGAAACCTTGCAACTGTCGGTGCCGCTGGTGACGGCGATGCAGGTGATGCGGTTGCTGTTTGTGTTGTTTCTGGCGGAGCCGTTGTTCAGGTATTGGAACCGTCAGCCGAATTCAGTCTGATAAACCGAGTTGCCCTTTTCGCGAGCAGGCTCGCTCCCACAGGGTTCGCGTGATCCTTGTGGGAGCGAGCCTGCTCGCGAAGCTCTTTCAAACCGGTGGCAACCGCCACTCGATCGGCGTCTCGCCATTCTGCTCCAAAAACTTGTTGGTCCGGCTGAAGTGCCCGCACCCGAGGAAGCCACGATAGGCCGACAGCGGTGACGGGTGCACCGAGGTCAGCACCAGGTGCTTGGTGGCATCGATCAACTTCTGTTTGCTCTGGGCATGGGCGCCCCACAGCATGAACACCAGATGCGGCTGCTGCTGGCTGACCACTTCAATGATCCGGTCGGTGAAAAACTGCCAGCCCTTGTCCTTGTGCGCATTGGCGTTGGCACGCTCCACGGTCATGGTGGTATTGAGCATTAACACGCCCTGCTCGGCCCAGCTTTGCAGATAGCCGTGATTGGGGATGTCGATGTTCAGGTCGCGCTTCAACTCTTTATAGATATTGACCAGCGACGGCGGCGCCGGGACGCCCGGCTGCACCGAAAAGCACAGGCCATGGGCCTGGCCGGGGCCGTGATAGGGGTCCTGGCCAAGAATGACCACCTTGACCTTGTCCAGCGGCGTGGAATTGAGCGCGTTGAAGATCATCGGGCCCGGCGGATAGATTTCCTTGCCCGCCGCGCGCTCGTCCTGGAGGAATTTTCGCAACTCTGCCATGTAGGGTTGGTCGAATTCGGCACGCAGTGCCTCCTTCCAGCTCGGTTCGAGTTTGATACGGTCGTCAGCAGTCATGGTTATATCCGGCAAAAGCAATGGGGCGCACCCTAGGAAAGCCCATCACGCTTGTCAATTGATCTGACACCAATCCGGCACTTTCCCACACAGCGATCATACTTAACCCTCAAATTCCCGAGCGAGGTCACGATGAATCTGCACTTCGAAGAACTCACCGGCACTGACGGCGCCCGCATTGGCATTGCCACGCTGGATGCCGAAAAATCGTTGAATGCGCTGTCCCTGCCGATGATCAATGCCATGCGCGACAAGTTGGACGCCTGGGCGAAGGAACCGCAAATCGTTTGCGTCCTGCTGCGCGGCAACGGCATCAAGGCCTTCTGCGCAGGCGGTGAAGTGCGCAGCCTGGTCGAGGCCTGCCGGGCCCATCCGGGTGAAGTGCCGACGCTGGCCGCGCACTTCTTCAACTCCGAATATCGCCTGGACTTCAGCCTGCACACTTATCCCAAACCGTTGATCTGCTGGGGTCACGGCTATGTGCTCGGCGGTGGCATGGGCCTGTTGCAGGGGGCAAGCATTCGCATTGTCACACCGAGCAGTCGACTGGCGATGCCGGAGATCAGTATCGGCCTGTATCCGGACGTGGGCGCCAGTTGGTTCCTGTCTCGCCTGCCGGGCAAGCTCGGCTTGTTTCTCGGCCTGACCGGCGCCCACATGAACGGTCGCGACGCGATCGATCTGGACCTGGCCGACCGTTTCCTGCTCGACGAGCAGCAGCAGGAACTGATCGAAGGCCTGCTGCAATTGAATTGGCAGGAACAGACGCCGATGCAGCTCAACAGCCTGCTCAAGGCCTTGCAGCAGAAAGCCGTTGCGCAAATGCCCGAGGCCCAGTGGTTGCCGCGCCGCCAACAGATCGATGAATTGCTGGACGTCAGTGATGTGCGTTGTGCCTGGAAAGCCATTGTCACGCTGCTCGATCACACCGACATGCTGCTCAACCGCGCCGCGCGCAACCTGATCGAAGGTTCGCCGCTGACCGCGCATCTGGTGTGGGAGCAGATCAAACGTGCCCGGCATATGTCTCTGGCGCAGGTCTTTGAGATGGAATACACCCTGAGCCTCAACTGCTGTCGCCATCCGGAATTCAGCGAGGGCGTGCGTGCGCGATTGATCGACAAGGATCAGAAACCTCGCTGGCATTGGCCGGACGTCAACAATGTGCCGGATGCGGTGGTGGAGGCTCATTTTCACAAAATCTGGGAAGGTCGGCATCCCTTGGCGGACCTGTCAGAGTACTGAAAAAAATGACTCTGTAGGAGCGAGCATGCTCGCGAAAAACGTCATGACAACGCGTTTAACCTTTAAGCACGCGTTATCGTTGACGTCCATCGCGAGCATACTCGCTCCTACAGGAGGGTATGGATTTCAACCGGATTAGCGGTGATTACCACGGCCGTCGTGATCGCCACGCCCATTGCGGCCGCCTCGGCGATCGTGATTGTCGTTTCGCCCGCGACGATGATCATTGTCCCAGCCGCCACGGTTGTGGCGACCGTCCCAACCCTGGTTCTGGTGCGCCCTGTAGTCTGGCCGGGACTGATAGTAACGGGGAGCCGGCTGGTAATAGCGCGGCGCCGGTTGATAAACCCGCGGCTGGTGGTAATAGCGCGGCGTTGGTTGGTAATACCGGGCAGGCGGCGCGTAGTACCGGCGCGGTGGCGTGTAGTAACCGCCGCCATTGGAGTAGTAGGAGTTGCCGCCAGCGTAATAGGGCGCCGGCGATGAGTAGACCTCTGAACCGTAGTAACCGCCTCCATCGGAATAAGCTACGCATCCACCCAGTGACAAACCCAACACGGCAATCAGAAGAATTCGTCGATACATTGGCGGCCTCCTGGACCGCGAGTGAGCCACACCAGCGACGCTGGCAGGCGACAGTCAAAGTTTCTGCGACTGTCGATAGATCAGACATCGAATTGAAGATCCCGTGCGCTCCCGCAACACCTTGATACATCTCGCCGATGAAAGGTTTTTCATCCATTCACACGCTGATTAGTGGTGGCCGTGACGATATCCACCGCCGTAATAACGTGGCGCGTGACCACCCCAGTAGTAATAGCGATAGCCGCCATAAAAGCGCGGGCCGCCGTGGTAGTAATAAGGTGAATAACCGGGATAGTAATAAGGTGCGGGATACGCGACGTCGTAACCACCGGAGTAGTAATAACAACCGGCAAGGCCCAAGCCGAGTACGCAGCCGAGCAACAATCGACGAAACATGGCGGCCTCCTGAAAGACCCACAGCCGGTACAGGCCGGCTGACACCTGTTTTGACTCATTATCCCCGACCAAGTGCAGCGCCCCGGCAACCTTCGGATCAGCGGCCGGCACGTCCCATTGCGGTGCAGTCGCGCACCATTGCAAGGCAAGCGCACACTGTCTTCCTACATCACCAATCGACCAATCCCGCGTGCCAGAGCACTCCGCTCGACTTGGCACGTCTCTCGCTTTAGCAAAGACGTGCAGGAGTCATCACAGGTTCGCGGCACCACAATTTGCAATGGCTGACTAGGGTTCCGGCTCGCAAGCGCGAGTGACTGGTCCGAGAGTTGGCGACCTCCAGTTGAGGTTACACGGCGGGACAAAAGCCCGGGAGACAAGCCACCGTTCGCGGTGCTGCTGCCTTCCTGTCCGCCCTTGATCAACTGGAGAACCACCATGTCCCAGCATCGTTTACCCGCCCTCTTCGCCGCTGCCTTCGCAGCCCTCGTGAGCGTCTCGTCCCACGCCGCCCCAAAAGACCACTTCAGCGTCTGCTGGACGATCTACGCCGGCTGGATGCCTTGGGAATACGCCGGTAGCCAAGGCATCGTCGACAAGTGGGCGAAGAAATACGGCATCCAGATCGATGTGGTGCAGCTTAACGACTACGTCGAATCGATCAACCAGTACACCGCCGGCCAGTTCGATGGCTGCACCATGACCAACATGGATGCGCTGACCATCCCGGCCGCTGGCGGCGTCGACAGCACCGCGCTGATCGTCAGCGACTTCTCCAACGGCAACGACGGCATCGTGCTCAAGGGCGAAGGCAAGAAGGTCGCCGACCTCAAGGGGGCGGACGTCAACCTGGTCGAGCTCTCGGTGTCGCACTACCTGCTGGCCAGGGCCCTGGATTCGGTGGACCTCACCGAGAAAGACCTGAAAGTGGTCAACACCTCGGATGCCGATATCGCCGCCGCCTTCAACACCGATCAGGTCAACGCCGTCACCACCTGGAACCCGATGCTTTCGGACATCAAGGCCAAGCCCGGGGTGACCGAGGTGTTCAATTCCAGCCAGATCCCCGGCGAGATCATGGACATGATGGTGGTCAACTCCCAGACCCTCAAGGACAACCCCGCCCTGGGCAAGGCGCTGACTGGCGCCTGGTTCGAAGTGGTCGAGTTGATGAACGCGAAGAACGCCGCGGGCAAGGCTGCACTGGAGCACATGGCCAAGGCCTCGGGCACCGACCTGGCCGGTTTCCAGGCGCAACTGGACACCACCAAATTGTTCGCCACTCCTCAAGAAGCCCTGGCGTTCAGCACCAGCAAGCAACTGCCGGAAACCATGCGCAAGGTCGCGGAATTCTCCTTCCAGCACGGCTTGCTCGGTGAAGGTGCCAAAGACACCAGCGCGGTCGGCATGGCCTTCGCCAACGGGGTGACCAGCGGCGACAAGGGCAACCTCAAGCTGCGTTTCGACCCCAGCTACGTGCAGATGGCTGCCGACGCCAAGTTGTAACCAGAGGACTTGGCCATGCGCCTGATCAATCGCCACCCGGATCGCCCGAGTCGCCTGCTGCTGGTGATCCTGCCGTTCGCCCTCGTGCTGTTCGCCTACTTCATGGGCTCGGCCGAGCGCCTGGCGGACAACCCCAACGACAAACTGCTGCCCAGCGCCGTGCAAATGAGCGACGCGGTCAAGCGCCTGGCCTTCGTTGCCGACAGCCGCACCGGCGAATACCTGCTGTGGCAGGACAGCGCCGCGAGCCTGCGACGCCTGGCCATCGGCCTGGGCATCAGTGCGCTGGCCGGGCTGTGCCTGGGCATCGCTGCGGGCACCCTGCCATTGTTTGGCGCGCCGTTGTCGCCGTTGCTGACCGTGCTTTCGATGGTGCCGCCGCTGGCGATCCTGCCGATCCTGTTTATTGTCTTCGGCCTGGGGGAATTGTCGAAAGTGATGCTGATCGTGATCGGCATCACCCCGGCCCTGGCCCGCGACCTCGAACAGCGCGCCCGGGAAATCCCCGTTGAGCTGCTGATCAAGGCCCAGACCCTCGGGGCATCGACCTGGACCCTGATGTTGCGGGTGGTCTTGCCGCAGTTGCTGCCGCGCCTGCTGATCTCGCTGCGCCTGATGCTGGGTTCGGCGTGGCTGTTCCTGATTGCCGCCGAAGCCATCGCCTCCACTGACGGTCTCGGCTACCGGATATTCCTGGTGCGCCGCTACCTGGCGATGGACGTGATTTTGCCGTACGTGGTGTGGATCACCCTGCTCGCCTGGCTGATGGATTGGGGGCTCAAACGCCTGACCTTGCGTGCATTCCCTTGGTATGAAGGAGCGCGGGCATGAGTTTCATCACAGTGAAAAATGTCTGGCAGCAGTACGCCGACCAGGTGGTGCTCGAAGGCCTGAACCTGAGCGTCAACGAGGGTGAGTTCTGCACCCTGGTGGGCGCTTCCGGTTGCGGTAAATCGACCTTCCTGCGGTTGTTGCTCGGTCAGGAAAAAGCCAGTCGCGGGGAGATTCTCCTCGACGGTCAACCACTGGCGGGCGAACCGGACGCCAGCCGTGGCGTAGTGTTCCAGCGCTACTCGGTGTTCCCGCACTTGAGCGTGCTGGACAACGTCGCCCTTGGCCTGGAACTGCCGCGTTCAGCGCTGTTGGGCAGGTTGTTCGGCAGTGCCAAAAAAGCTGCCCGCGAACAGGCTTCGGTGCTGCTGCACAAAGTCGGCCTGGGACATTCGCTGGACAAATACCCGGCGCAACTGTCCGGCGGCATGCAGCAACGCCTCGCCATCGCCCAGGCGCTGATCATGAAACCGCGGGTGCTGCTGCTGGACGAACCTTTCGGCGCCCTCGATCCGGGCATCCGCAAGGACATGCACGCCTTGCTGCTGGAGCTGTGGCGCGAGACCCAATTAACGGTCTTCATGGTCACCCATGACCTGTCCGAAGGTTTCAGCCTCGGCACCCGCTTGCTGGTGTTCGACAAGGTCCGCGTCGACCCGCACGCCCCCGGCGCCTATGGCGCACGCATCACTTACGACATCCCTTTGAACAGCGACCGCCGCGCCTGCCGTGCCGCCGTCGATGCCTTGCCAGTACAACTGGCAGGCGCGCTTAGAACCGCTTGAGAGGACTTGCACAATGACTGATTCGACCCGACTGTTCCCGCCCTTCGCCGAAGAAATGCTACCCGGTGGCGGCCATCGCTCCTTCGTGCTCAAACGCGGCCAACTGCTGCGCCTGACCGACCTGCGCGGCGGTGCCAACGTCAGCCTGACGCTGCTCAACGCCAACGAAAAAACCGAACGCCTGAACCTGCCCGACAGCCTCAAATGCCAACACACCGCCAAGCTCACCGCCGGCCATTGCCTGTACTCGGACATGGGCCGCGTACTGGCCGCCATCACCGCCGACACCTGCGGTTGGAGCGACAGCCTCGGCGGCGTGCTCTGCGCTGAAGAAGTGGCCGAAAAATACGGCCAGGGCCGCTATCAGGAACTGCGCAATGGCTTCTTCCGCAACGGCACCGACAACCTGTTGGTGGAGCTGGGCAAGTGGGGGCTGGGCCTGTCCGACCTGCTGATGACCCTCAACCTGTTCAGCCGGGTAAACGTCGACGACGCCGGGCGCTTTCACTTCGTCGAAGGTAATTCGAGGGCCGGCGACTACATCGAGCTGTATGCGCCAATGGACACCCTGGTGGTGCTCACCGCCCTGCAACACCCGATGGACCCGGCGCCGGAATATGCGCCTAAACCACTGAAGCTCAGCTGGATGAACGCCGACCCCAGCGTCGCCGAACACTGCCGCACCTCGCGCCCGGAAAACGAGCGCGGCTTCATCAACACTGACCGTCTGTTCGCCTGAGGATCGCTGCCATGTCACTCGCAATCGCCACTGCCGACGTTACTACGAGCAGGCAACCCGAAACCGCGGTCTACCGCGCCACCATCCCCGCCGGCGAACCCTGGCTGATGGAGGTCAAGGCCGGCCAGACCCTGCGCATCCTCGATCTGGAAGGCAACCAGGCCGTCGACACCCTGTTCTACAGCGTCGCCAATCCCAGGGAGCGCTACGACGTGCAACGCACGTTGCGCCGCCAGAACAGCGTGTACCTGAGCACCGGCAGCGTGCTGTATTCCAACCTCGGCAAGCCGATGCTGACGATCGTCGCCGACACTTGCGGTCGCCACGACACGCTCGGTGGTGCCTGCGCGCAAGAGAGCAACACCGTGCGCTACGCCCAGGAAAAACGCTACATGCACAGTTGCCGCGACAACTACCTGCGTGCCTGCGTCCACGACGGGCGCCTGGGTAAAGGCGACATCGGGCCGAACATCAATTTCTTCATGAACGTACCGGTCACGGCTGACGGCGGGTTGACCTTCGAGGACGGGATTTCCGCACCGGGCAAATACGTCGACCTGCGCGCCGAGATGGACGTGATCGTGCTGATCTCCAATTGCCCGCAACTGAACAACCCGTGCAATGCCTATAACCCGACTCCTGCGCAGGTGCTGGTATGGAACTGAGTCGTTTGCGCCGCTGGTTGTTTGCCCTGTGCCAGGCCCGCTCAGGGCAGTGCCTCAAACCTAAAGAACACCACCAGCCACTGTAGGAGCGAGCCTGCTCGCGAAAAACCAGAAGCCACCGCTGGGCATCTGGTGCTACGCGTAATCGTTCACGTCCATCGCGAGCATGCTCGCTCCTACAGGGGGTCAGCGTTGAAGAGAAATGATTTTTCCGTCGGGGACGACCCCGGCGCTCATCGAAAAACTGCGGGACGGCCCGCATCCCCTCCAGGGGTTATGCCATGTTCGAAAAAGTCCTGATTGCCAACCGTGGCGCCATTGCCTGCCGCATCCTGCGCACCTTGCGCGAACTGCAGGTTGCAGGCGTTGCCGTATATTCCGAAGCCGATGCCGCGAGCCTGCACATCCTGCAAGCCGACGAGGCCCACAGCCTTGGTGAAGGCGCAGCCGCCGGCACCTACCTGGCAGTGGAAAAAATCCTCGCCGTCGCCAAGGCCACAGGCGCCACCGCGATCCATCCAGGCTATGGTTTTCTCTCGGAAAACGCTGCGTTCGCTGAAGCCTGCGAGGCCGCCGACATTGCCTTTATCGGCCCGACGCCCGAACAACTGCGCGTATTCGGCCTCAAGCACACCGCCCGCGCCCTGGCCAAACAACACGGCGTGCCGATGCTCGAAGGTACCGAACTGCTCGACAGCCTTGACGCGGCACTGATCGCCGGCGCGCAAGTCGGTTATCCGGTCATGCTCAAGAGCACCGCCGGCGGTGGTGGCATCGGCATGCGCGTGTGCCGCAGCGCGGCCGAATTGAGCGAATCCTTCGAAGCGGTCAAGCGCTTGGGCCAGAACAATTTCAGCGACGCCGGGGTGTTCATCGAGAAGTACATCCAGCGCGCCCGACATCTGGAAGTGCAGGTATTCGGTGACGGCCGTGGCGAGGTGATTGCCCTCGGCGTGCGCGACTGCTCGGTGCAGCGGCGCAACCAGAAAGTCCTCGAAGAAACCCCGGCGCCGAACCTGCCCGAAGGCATGGCCGATGAACTGTGCGCGGCGGCGATCAAACTGGCCAAGGCGGTGAATTACCGCAGCGCCGGCACGGTCGAATTCGTGTTCGACAGCGATGCCCAGCGTTTCTATTTCCTTGAAGTGAACACCCGCTTGCAGGTGGAACACGGCGTCACCGAGCAAGTCTGGGGCGTCGACCTGGTGCGCTGGATGGTGCAACTGGCAGCGGGTGACCTGCCGCCGTTGAGCGCGTTGAGCCAGGGTTTGAAAGCGCAGGGTCATGCGATTCAGGCACGGTTGTATGCGGAAGATCCAGGACGCGACTTTCAACCGAGTCCGGGTTTGCTGACTGCGGTGCATTTTCCACCGGCCAACGGCGTAGAACTGCGCATCGACACCTGGGTCGAGGCCGGTTGCGAGATTCCGCCCTACTTCGATCCGATGATCGCCAAGGTCATCAGTTGGGCCCCGACCCGTGAGCAAGCCGCAGCCGACCTGCATCAAGCCTTGGGCGAAAGCCTGCTCTACGGGGTACAAACCAACCGGGACTACCTGAGGCAGATCCTGCTCGATGCGCCCTTTGCCAGCGGTCAGCCCTGGACCCGTTGCCTGGAAGCCCTGGCGTATCAGGCCAACACTTTCGAAGTGCTCAGCGCCGGCACCCAGACCAGCGTCCAGGACTATCCCGGTCGCCTCGGCTATTGGGCGGTAGGCGTGCCGCCGTCGGGGCCGATGGACAGTCGTGCGCTGCGCCTGGGTAACCTTCTGCTGGGCAACGATGACGGCGCCGCAGCGCTGGAAATCACCATGAGCGGGCCCTTGCTGCGCTTCAATTGCGACGCGGTCGTTGCCGTCACGGGCGCGGTGATTGCGCTGACGCTGAACGGCGAAAGCATGCCGATGAACACGGCAATGTTGGTTCCAGCCGGTGCCACGTTGAGCCTCGGCACGATTGCCGGTGCTGGCGCGCGCAGCTATCTGTGCGTGCGCGGCGGCTTGCAGGTTCCGGATTACCTGGGCAGCAAGAGTACCTTCACCCTCGGCCAGTTTGGCGGGCATGGCGGCCGTGCTCTGCGGGCCGGCGACGTGTTGCATGTGCCAGCCTTGAGTGATCGTAATGTCGGTGCGCGGCTGGCCGACGATCAGCTCGGCGAGTTGCCTGCCGTACGCCAGATACGCGTGATCTACGGCCCCCATGGTGCACCGGAATACTTCACTGAAAACTACATCGGCACCTTCTTCGCGACCCAGTGGGAAGTGCATTTCAACTCCAGCCGCACCGGCGTACGGCTGATCGGGCCGAAGCCGGAATGGGTGCGGGCCGATGGCGGTGAGGCCGGCTTGCATCCGTCGAACATCCACGACAATCCGTACGCGATCGGCGCAGTGGACTTCACTGGCGACATGCCGGTGATCCTCGGCCCGGATGGTCCGAGCCTGGGCGGATTCGTCTGCCCGGTGACGGTGATCGAGGCGGATCTTTGGCAGCTGGGGCAACTCAAGGCTGGGGACAAGGTGCAGTTCCAACCGGTCGACCTCAAGACTGCACGCAACCTCGCCTTGAAATGGAATACCCCCTGTGGGGGGGGGGGGGGGGGGGGGGGGGGGGGGGGAGGGAAA
>NZ_JBYTEO010000078.1:0-3292 GCF_058791355.1 Pseudomonas sp. EB271-G4-1 | reverse complement strand
ACCCCCCCCCCCCCCCCCCCCCCCCCCCCCCCCCCCCCCCCCCCCCCCCCCCCCCCCCCCCCCCCCCCCACAGGGGGCTGTGTCGCCTGTGGTGTTGGATATTGGTCAGGAGGATACGCGGCTGGTTGCGCGGCTGTCGGGGGATACACACCTGCTCCTGGAAATCGGCGCCCCCGAACTCGACCTCGTCCTGCGCTTTCGCGCCCACGCCCTCATGCAAGCCCTGGAAAGCAAACACCTGCACGGCGTGATCGACCTGACCCCGGGCATTCGCTCGCTGCAAGTGCACTACCAGCCCGAGCAATTGCCGCTTGCCGACTTGCTGGGCATCGTTGCCGGCGAATGGGACGCCGTGTGCGCCGCCAAGGACCTGCAGGTCCCCTCGCGCATCGTCCACCTGCCGCTGTCCTGGGACGACCCGGCCTGTCAGCTGGCCATCGAGAAATACATGACCACCGTGCGCAAGGACGCCCCCTGGTGCCCGAGCAACCTGGAGTTCATCCGCCGCATCAACGACCTGGCGAACCTCGATGAGGTGCAGCGCACGGTGTTCGACGCCAGCTACCTGGTGATGGGCCTGGGCGATGTGTACCTCGGCGCACCGGTCGCCACCCCGCTCGATCCGCGCCATCGCCTGGTGACCACCAAATACAACCCGGCCCGCACCTGGACCGCGGAAAATTCGGTGGGCATCGGTGGCGCCTACATGTGCGTGTACGGCATGGAAGGCCCCGGCGGTTATCAGTTCGTCGGGCGAACGCTGCAGATGTGGAATCGCTATCGCGAAGTCGCCGCCTTCGATGGCAAGCCATGGCTGCTGCGCTTCTTCGACCAGATCCGTTTCTACCCGGTCAGCGCCGATGAACTGCTGCGCATTCGCCGGGACTTCCCCCTCGGGCGCTTCCCCCTGAACATCGAGCACAGTCAGCTGAACCTCGCCGATTACCAGGCCTTCCTGGCGCAGGAGGCCCAGGGCATCAACGCGTTTCGCGATCAGCAAAAAGGCGCATTCAATGCCGAACGCGAACGCTGGATCGCCAGCGGCCAGGCACATTACGACAGCGAGGAATTGGCCCCGGAGGTGACCGAAGACGCGCCTCTGGCCAACGGTCAGCAGAGCATCGACAGCCATATCGCCGGCAACCTCTGGCAGGTTCAGGTGCAGGCTGGCAATCGCGTCGAGGCCGGTGACGTGCTGGTGATCCTGGAGTCGATGAAGATGGAAATCCCGCTGCTCGCGCCGATGGCCGGCGTGGTGCGTGAGATTCGCGTGCAGCCAGGTTCGGCGGTGCGTGCCGGACAACGCGTCGTGGTGCTGGAACTCGACTGAAGCCATTTCGAAAGGACAAATACCATGAACATCAATCTGCAACTCGACGCCCTGCGCAACGCCTACCGCGATGGCAGCACCACGCCCCGGCAACTGCTGCCGGGCCTTCGGGACAAAGCGGCGGCACTGAACCCGGACTATCACCTGTTCATCCACTTGCTCAGCGCCGAAGAACTGGAGCCCTACCTCGCCGCCCTCGACGGCCGCGACATCGACAGCCTGCCGCTGTACGGCGTGCCGTTCGCGATCAAGGACAACATCGACCTGGCGGGCATACCGACCACGGCGGCCTGTCCGGCATTCGCCTACGTACCGCAACGTTCGGCGACCATCGTCGAGCAACTGCTGGCGCTGGGCGCAGTTCCCCTGGGCAAGACCAACCTCGATCAGTTCGCCACCGGCCTCAACGGCACTCGCTCGCCCTATGGCGCATGCTCCAATAGTGTGTTGCCGGAGTATCCGTCGGGTGGTTCCAGCGCCGGTTCTTCACTGGCGGTGGCGCTCGGTGTGGCGAGTTTTTCCCTGGGCACCGACACGGCGGGCTCCGGGCGCGTGCCGGCGGCGTTGAACAATCTGGTCGGGATGAAAGCCACCAAGGGCCTGATTTCCACCGCCGGCGTGGTGCCGGCCTGTCGCACCCTCGATTGCGTGACGACGTTCACCGCAACCGCCCGGGAGGCCAGTCAGTTGCTTGCATTGACCGCCAAACTCGACCCACGGGACGAGTACAGCCGCAGCAATCCGTCGTGGAATGACGGCTCGGCGTTCGGTGCCATGCGTGCCTTCCGTTTCGGCGTGCCCCGGGCGCAAGACCTGGAGTTTTTCGGCTGCGCTGAAGGCCCGTTATTGTTCGCCGACGCCGTCGAGCAACTCAAAGCCATGGGTGGTTACGCCGTGGAGCTCGATCTGTCGCCGTTCCTCGAAGCGGCACGTCTGCTCTACGAAGGCCCTTGGGTAGCCGAGCGCTACAGCGTGGCCGGCGAGCTGATGGAAGAAAATCCGCAAGCCGTGTTGCCGGTGATTCGCGCCGTATTGGCCAAGGCGCCGGCGGTCAACGGCGTGCAAACCTTCCGCGCGCAGTATCGCCTGCAAGCGCTGAAAGCCTTGTGCGACAAAGCACTCGATGGCCTCGATTGCGTAGTCACGCCGACCATTGGCCGCCCGGTCACACTGGCGGAACTCCACGCCGAACCGGTCCAGCGCAATAGCGAACTGGGCTACTACACCAACTTCATGAACCTGCTCGACTACGCCGCCATCGCCGTGCCCAGCGGGTTCATGGACAACGGTTTGCCCTGGGGCGTGACCCTGTTCGGACGGGCGTTCACCGATCAATACCTGTTGAGTCTGGCCGATGGCTTGCAGCGCCAGCAAGGATTGGCGGCACCGGCACCGACGGTTGTTGCGCGCAATGACCGGGCGCGGCTGGTGGTCTGTGGCGCGCACCTGGATGGCCTGGCGTTGAACTGGCAGCTCAAGCAGCGCGGCGCGCGCCTGGTGGAAAGTACGTTCAGCTCACCCGACTATCAACTGTATGCCTTGGCCGGTGGCCCGCCGTTTCGTCCGGGCATGGTTCGGGTCAAGGACGGCGGCGTGGCGATTGCCGTGGAAGTCTGGGAACTGCCGAGTAGCGAACTGGGCTCGTTCCTGACCGGCATCCCGGCACCGTTGGGATTGGGTAAGGTGCAACTGGCGGATGGTCGCTGGGAAAGCGGGTTCATCTGTGAGGCCTATGGGTTGGAGGGGGCGGTGGATATCAGCCATCTGGGCGGCTGGAGGGCCTACCTACACCTCCTGACGTGAGATCGTTCCCACGCTCTGCGTGGGAATGCAGCCCGGGACGCTCCGCGTCCCCTCCAGAGCCGAACGCGGAGCGTCCGTTGAGGCATTCCCACGCAGAGCGTCACTAGTGTCCGGTAAACATGTTTCATAGCTGAAGGCTGCCTTGGGCAGCCTTCAGCT
>NZ_JBYTEO010000077.1:0-28782 GCF_058791355.1 Pseudomonas sp. EB271-G4-1 | reverse complement strand
ACCCTGGACAAGGACGACAACCCACTGAAAAACGCCCCGCACACCGCGGCGGAGTTGGTCGGCGAGTGGTCGCATCCGTATAGCCGTGAGCAGGCGGTTTATCCGGTTGCCTCGCTGATCGAAGGCAAGTACTGGCCGCCGGTCGGTCGTGTCGACAACGTCTTCGGCGATCGCAACCTGGTCTGCGCCTGCCCGTCGATCGAAAGCTACGCTTAAACCAACAGGGGGCGGGTTTACTCGCCCCTATCAAGCACACCACACCCCCTGTAGGAGCTGCCGCAGGCTGCGATCTTTTGATCTTGATCTTGAAAAAAACAAGATCAAAAGATCGCTGCCTGCGGCAGCTCCTACACAAAGCATCTCCCGTGAAACGCCTATAACAAGAAACCGGAGAACAACCATGTCGTTAAGCGTGTTCGACCTGTTCAAGATTGGCATTGGCCCCTCCAGCTCCCACACCGTCGGCCCGATGCGCGCAGCCGCACGTTTCGCCGAAGGTTTGCGCCGTGAAGGGCTGCTCACCGCGACCGCTTGCGTCAAAGTCGAGCTGTACGGCTCACTCGGCGCCACCGGTAAAGGCCACGGCAGCGACAAGGCTGTGTTGCTCGGCCTGGAAGGCGAACACCCGGACACCGTGGATACCGAAACCGTCGCCGCTCGCCTGCACGAAATTCGCGGCAATGGTCGTTTGAACCTGCTCGGCGAACACAGCATTGCGTTCAATGAGAAAGAACACCTGGCGATGATTCGCAAGCCCTTGGCTTATCACCCCAACGGCATGATCTTTCGCGCCTTCGACACCGCGGGTTTGCAAATCCGCAGCCGCGAGTACTATTCGGTCGGCGGTGGTTTTGTCGTCGATGAAGACGCTGCCGGCGCCGACCGTATCGTCGAAGACGCTACCCCCCTGACCTTCCCGTTCAAAAGCGCCAAGGACCTGCTGGGTCACTGCACCACCTACGGCTTGTCCATCAGCCAGGTGATGCTGACCAACGAAAGCGCCTGGCGCCCGGAAGCGGAAACCCGCGCCGGCCTGCTGAAGATCTGGCAAGTGATGCAGGACTGCGTCGCCGCCGGTTGCCGCAACGAAGGCATCCTGCCCGGAGGCCTGAAGGTCAAGCGCCGGGCAGCCGCGCTGCATCGGCAATTGTGCAAGAACCCCGAATCGTCACTGCGCGATCCGCTGTCGGTACTGGACTGGGTCAACTTGTACGCCCTGGCGGTCAACGAAGAAAACGCCAACGGCGGACGCGTGGTAACTGCTCCGACCAACGGCGCGGCCGGGATCATCCCGGCGGTACTGCATTACTACATGCGCTTCATCCCCGGCGCGAACGATGACGGGGTGGTGCGCTTTCTGCTGACAGCCGCGGCCATTGGCATTCTGTACAAGGAAAATGCCTCGATCTCGGGCGCCGAAGTCGGCTGCCAGGGCGAAGTCGGTGTGGCCTGTTCAATGGCGGCGGGAGCCCTTTGCGAGGTGCTTGGCGGCACCGTGCAGCAAGTGGAAAACGCTGCGGAAATCGGCATGGAACATAACCTCGGGCTGACCTGCGACCCGATTGGCGGGCTGGTGCAAGTGCCTTGCATCGAGCGCAACGCCATGGGCTCGGTCAAGGCCATCAATGCCGTGCGCATGGCCATGCGCGGCGATGGGCAGCACTTCGTGTCCCTCGACAAGGTCATCCGCACCATGCGCCAAACCGGCGCCGACATGAAAAGCAAATACAAGGAAACCGCCCGTGGCGGTTTGGCGGTCAACATTATCGAGTGCTGATGCGCGCTCATCTTCACACTTCTCCAGGAGCTGAATATGTCCACCGAACAACTGTTGAAAACGCCGTTGCACGCCCTGCACGTCGAATTGGGCGCGCGCATGGTGCCGTTCGCCGGCTATGACATGCCGGTGCAGTACCCGCTGGGCGTGATGAAAGAACACCAGCACACCCGCGAGCAGGCCGGCCTGTTCGATGTCTCGCACATGGGCCAGATTCGCCTGACCGGCGCCAATGCCGCCAAGGCACTGGAAACTCTGGTGCCAGTGGACATCGTCGACTTGCCGGTGGGCATGCAGCGCTACGCGATGTTCACCAACGAGACCGGTGGCATCCTTGACGACCTGATGGTCGCCAACCTGGGTAACGACGAACTGTTTTTGGTGGTCAACGCCGCCTGCAAGGACCAGGACCTGGCCCACCTGCGCAAGCACATCGGTGACCAGTGCACCATCGAGCCCCTGTTCGAAGAACGCGCCCTGCTCGCCCTGCAAGGTCCTGCCGCGGTGACCGTACTGGCACGTCTGGCGCCAGAAGTGGCAAAGATGACCTTCATGCAGTTCGCCCCCGTGAAACTGCTGGGCGTCGACTGCTTTGTCAGCCGCTCGGGTTACACCGGTGAAGACGGTTTCGAAATCTCGGTACCGGCCGCCAACGCCGAAGCCCTGGCCCGGGCCTTGCTGGCCGAGCCTGAAGTAGCGGCCATCGGCCTCGGCGCACGCGACTCCCTGCGCCTGGAAGCCGGCCTGTGCCTGTACGGCCATGACATGAACACCGACACCAGCCCGATCGAAGCCAGCCTGTTATGGGCCATCTCCAAGCCGCGTCGTGCCGATGGCGCGCGCGCCGGTGGCTTCCCTGGCGCAGAAAGTGTGTTCGCACAACAACAAACCGGTGTTACCCGTAAGCGCGTTGGCCTGCTACCGCAGGAACGCACACCTGTGCGCGAAGGTGCTGAAATCGTCAACGAAGCAGGCGAGATCATCGGCAGCGTCTGCAGCGGCGGCTTTGGACCGACCTTGGGTGGCCCTTTGGCCATGGGTTACCTGGACAGCGCCTACACCGCCATCGATACGCCGGTATGGGCAATCGTTCGTGGGAAAAAGGTGCCTTTGCTTGTAAGCAAAATGCCATTTGTTCCACAACGCTACTATCGCGGTTGATTGACTGTTCCTATAAGTAACGCGGTTGTGCTTACACTGCACTAATGTGTAACGCAACCGCCATAAAATAGTGCATCGTTTGGCTCTTAGCTTCGATTATGAACTTTGCTTATAACGATCGAAAACATCTGAACACCGTCAACGCATACGCCCGCGCTAGTTGTCAGTGGTGTCAGCAACCTGAGCAAATCCGGGGCCTCCAAAGGGGCTTGTTTTTTCTCCCGAAGTTGGCGTAGAGTTTGTTCACTGTGTTTGCATGGGTCGCTTGGAATCGTGACCTGGGCAGTAGCCTACAAGTTAGCTACATCCCGTTCGACGTCTTCTTACTCTCCTGCAACCAGCCCCAGTACTCTTTCATGAGAAAGAGACTGTCATTAATTTTTTGCGTCAAAGGAAATAAGAAATGTCCCAACGTCAGAGCGGTACCGTCAAGTGGTTTAACGACGAAAAAGGTTTTGGTTTTATCACACCTGAAAGCGGTCCGGATCTGTTCGTGCATTTCCGCGCCATCCAGGGCAACGGTTTCAAGAGCCTGAAAGAAGGCCAGAAAGTGACCTTCATCGCTGTGCAGGGCCAGAAAGGCATGCAGGCTGACGAAGTACAAGCAGAAGCTTAATCTTCTGTAACGAAAAAGCCCCTGATGCTGACATCAGGGGCTTTTTTGTGCGCGTAAATCCGTAAAATGGCTTCTTTTGCGCCCAGAGGCTGCCATGTCGAAACACCTGCTCAAACCCCAGGGCGACTTTCCCGCCGTCGGCCTGGGTCGTCGCCTGGCAGCAATGTTCTATGATTTCCTGCTGTGCACCGCCCTGCTGATCGTCACCAGCGGCGTCTACAAGATGATCCAGATGGCGATCATCGGCGAAGAGAAAATGCGCACCCTGACCGAAGCTGGCGCGCTGGACGGCGATCCACTGCTTTCAACAGTGCTGCTGTTCGTGCTGTTCGGCTTCTTCGCCAAGTTCTGGACCTATTCAGGCCAGACCCTGGGGATGCAGGTGTGGTGCGTACGGGTACAGAATGCCGATGGCTCATCCATCAGCCTGTGGCAGGCGCTGTTGCGCTTTGTAGTGGCGATCGCGTCGTTGCTGTGCGTAGGCCTGGGGTTCTTCTGGTCGCTGTTCGACAAGCAGAAGCGCAGCTGGCATGACATGTATTCCAACACCCAGCTGGTGCGGGTCCCGAAGAAGAACAAATAATTCAGCCATACGAAAACCACTGTGGGAGCGAGCCTGCTCGCGAAAGCGGTGTGTCAGTCACTATCAACTTTGACTGTTACACCGTCTTCGCGAGCAGGCTCGCTCCCACAAGTTTTTTTTACTGAATGAGAGACCTCAGGCGTTGCCGGCCAGCTTCATCCGCGCCGCCTGGGTAAAGTCCAGCATGCGCTTGAGCGGCCGAATCGCCTGCGGAATCAACGCCGGATCAACAAAGATCTCGTTCGTCCCTTCCTTCAAGCTCTTGAGCGTGCGCTCAAGGGTATTCATCGCCATCCAGGGGCAATGCGCGCAACTGCGGCATGCCGCGCCGTTACCGGCCGTTGGCGCTTCGATAAAGACCTTGTCCGGGCACAGCTGCTGCATCTTGTAGAAGATACCGCGATCGGTAGCGACGATCAGGGTCTTGTTGGGCAGGCTCTGTGCCGCCGCGATCAACTGGCTGGTAGACCCGACGGCATCCGCCAGCTCGATCACCGAGGTCGGCGACTCCGGGTGTACCAGGATCGCTGCATCCGGATACAGCGCCTTCATGTCTTCGAGCTGCTTGGACTTGAATTCTTCGTGAACGATGCAGGCACCGTCCCATAGCAGCATGTCGGCACCGGTCTGACGCTGGATGTAAGTACCCAGGTGCTTGTCCGGCCCCCAGATGATGGTTTCACCGTTATCCATCAGGCTTTCGACGATTTCCAGCGCGCAGCTTGAAGTCACCACCCAGTCCGCGCGGGCTTTGACCGCCGCCGAGGTATTGGCGTAGACCACCACCGTACGCTCCGGGTGCTGGTCACAGAACGCGGAAAACTCATCGACGGGGCAACCAAGGTCCAGCGAGCAAGTCGCTTCCAGGGTCGGCATCAGGATGCGTTTTTCGGGGTTGAGGATCTTGGCTGTCTCGCCCATGAACTTCACACCGGCGACCACCACCGTCTTGGCCGGGTGGGCGTTGCCGAAGCGGGCCATCTCCAGCGAGTCGGAAACACAGCCTCCGGTCTCTTCGGCCAGGGCCTGAATCACCGGATCGCAATAGAAGTGCGCCACCAGCACCGCGTCCTGAGCCTTGAGCTCGGCAGCGATGGCGGCACGATAATAAGCTTCCTCATCGGCGGTCAGCGGCTTGGGCTGCTTGGCGTCGAGGTGGGCTTGAACCAGAAGGCGTTCGGAAATCTGCGTCATGTTCGCAAGACCTGCAGGCGCATTCGCGCGAAAGTCGAGTATACACCCGGCTCCGGACCCAACAGGGTACCGCCGGGAAAGTGAGTATTGATCAGGCACGGACAGCGTTGAAGCTGCGCAAGGCTACAGAATATCGGCAGGATGCAAAAGATGATTCTGACCTGCGCCCTGCAGTGCAGCAAAGGAACAGGCGAGCGTTAAATCGCAGGCAAAAAAAAACCCGGAAATCCTCACTTGCGTGGGCCTTCCGGATTTTCTAAACCGCCAAAAATGGTGGGTCGTGTGGGATTCGAACCTACGACCAATTGGTTAAAAGCCAACTGCTCTACCAACTGAGCTAACGACCCGCTGTGTGGTGGCGCGTATAATACTGATTTTTAAGGACTATTCAACACCTATTTTAAAATAATTCAAAAATAAGGTGTTGGGTCGCTGATTCCGGCTGCCGCAAAGCCTTCTGCGCGCAGTCGGCAGCTGTCGCACTTGCCGCAGGCACGGCCGTTATCGTCGGCCTGGTAGCAGGAAACGGTCAGGCCGTAGTTCACGCCAAGCTTCACACCTGCCTGGACGATCTGTGCCTTGCTGAGGTTTTGCAGCGGCGCCTGAATCCGGAAGCCATTGCCTTCCACGCCTGCCTTGGTCGCCAGATTGGCCATGCGCTCGAACGATTCGATGAACTCGGGACGGCAATCCGGGTAACCGGAGTAATCCACCGCGTTGACGCCGATGAAGATATCCCGCGCACCGAGCACTTCCGCCCAGCCCAACGCCAGGGACAGGAATACCGTGTTACGCGCAGGCACGTAAGTCACCGGAATGCCCTCGCCCAACTCTTCCGGGATATCGATGCTGGTGTCGGTCAGCGCCGAGCCGCCCATTCCGTTCAGGTTAAGGCCGATGACCTTGTGCTCGACCACACCCAGGTCGCGGGCAACGCGTTCGGCGGCGTACAGTTCGGCGTGAGAGCGCTGGCCGTAGTCGAAGCTCATGGTGTAGCAGCTATAGCCTTCGGCACGCGCCATGGCCACGACGGTTGCCGAGTCCAGGCCACCGGACAACAGGATGACCGCGCGTTTTTCGGCAGTGTTGAGTGGTTCAGTCATTTCAGCGCCCCGGCTCGTCATTCCAAAGATATTTGTGCAGCTGCAATTGCAGACGCACTGGCAGGTTGTCCGCCACCACCCAGTCCGCCAGGTCTCGCGCATTGAGATCGTGGTGGCTTGGCGAGAACAGGACTTCACCGGCACGCTGGTCCAGACCGTACTGGATCAGCTTGGACACGGACCAGTCATAGTCTTCACGCGAGCAGATGACAAACTTCACCTGATCGTTGGGCGTCAGCAGCTCGATGTTTTCATAGCGATTGCGGTGCGCTTCCTTCGAACCCGGGGTTTTCAGGTCGACAACGCGACTGACCCGGGAATCTACCGCCGAGATATCAATGGAGCCACTGGTTTCCAGTGACACTTCGTAACCGGCATCGCACAAGCGCTTGAGCAATGGAATGGCATTGGGCTGGGCCAGGGGCTCGCCACCTGTGACACAGACGTAACGCGGCCGAAAGCCGGCTACCTGCTCGAGGATATCGTCAAGGGTGCGAAGGGTCCCACCCGTGAATGCGTAGGCGCTGTCGCAGTACTGGCAACGCAGAGGGCAACCGGTCAGGCGCACAAAAACAGTGGGCAGGCCAGCAGTCCGCGTTTCCCCCTGCAACGAGTAGAAAACTTCGGTAATTCTCAATGTGTCTTGCATAGTCGCCACGGGCGTAACAGCTAAACAGGCTGTCCGCCTCCGTCAGGCACTTCAAGGAACCCCGGCAATGCGCAGGCCCCAAAAAGCGTGTTTCAGAAAATGGGCGTGAATTCTAACGAAAAAACCCGCGACAAGCGCGGGTTTCTTCGAAACGGGTCAAGCAGCCATTACATTTTTTGCAAGTCACGCTGGGCCAGCTGAGCGGCGGAAGTGCCCGGGTACTGCGACACAACTTGTTGCAAAATGCCTTTTACCTTGTCGGGATGACCCAGGCGGCGTTCTACATCAGCGAGCTTGTACAGCGAGTCAGGCACTTTGGCGTGCTTGGGGTACAGCTGCGAAACCTTGGCAAATGCCTGACCCGCACCTTGCAGATCGCCTTTGGCCAGGTTCACTTCGCCCAACCAGTACTGGGCATTGCCTGCGTACTGGCTGTTCGGGTACTTGCGCAGGAAAGCGGCAAAAGCCTGGCTGGCCTTGTCGAAGTCCTTGGCCTTGATCAGGTCGAAGGCAGCGTCGTAATAGAGCTTTTCCTTCGCCGGATCTGCCGGCTCGCTACCCGCGGCGGGTGCTTGAGCGGCAGCCGCTCCCGCACCTGCAGCTGCGCCAGCTGCTGCACCAGGGGCATTCAAATCGCCACCGGTGGAAGAATTCTCAGGAGTCGCGGCTGGTGCAACGCCGGTTCCTATGCGCCGATCAAGATCCTGGTATCGCTCCAGGCTTTCCTGCTTCATGCGCGCTACATCATTTTGCAGAACCTCGATCGCACCTTGCTGGCGCTCGATCTGTTGCTGCATTGATTGCAGTTGGTTGAACAGCTCGCCCTGTGCCGAGACAGGGGCCGAAACCCCTCCCCCGGCATAGGCGCCGTTCGTACCGTAACCTGCAGGCGGATAACTGGTCCCGCTATTGTTATAGCCGGAATCGTTTTCGACCACAGGAACCGCAGCCCACGCCGCAAGCGGCGCGAGACTGAGAGCCAGGACAGTTACAGCACGACGGCACGTTCGCATGACGAATTACTTACGCAGTTCGACGCGACGGTTTTGAGCCCAGGACTGCTCGTCGTTGCCGGTAGCAACTGGACGCTCTTCGCCGTAGGAAACCAGTTCCAGCTGAGCTGGGGAAACACCTTGCAGTACCAGGTAGCGCTGAACGGCTTTCGCACGACGCTCGCCCAGTGCCATGTTGTACTCACGAGTACCACGTTCGTCGGTGTTGCCTTCCAGAACAACGCGAGCGCCGTTTGCTTTCAGGTCTTTGGCGTGAACGTCCAGAGCGCGCATGGCTTCTGGCTTCAGGTCCGAACTGTCGTATTCGAAGTAGAAAGTGGTGATAGCGCGCAGTGCAGCTTCTTCGCTCAGGGAGCCGTCAACTGCACCAGTGTTTGCGCCGTAACCAGCGTTTGGATCTACCGCGCCTTCACCGGCATTGTCGCCGCCTTTGGACGAGCAACCTACAGCTACAGCCATGGCCAGTGCCAGCGCAGCAAATTTACCAAACTTCAGCATTTCCATCGTGAAACTCCTAATGAACCCCAGTGTGTTAAGTACAACGTATAGCGCCGCGTCAGTTCAGGTAAGGGGACCAGGAAGGTTCTCTGACTTCGCCTTGAGCGGTAGGAAGCGGGAGCCTTACGCGTCCATTGATAGACACGAGCATCAAGACTCCCCGGCCCTGCTGGCGGGTGGCGTAGATTACCATGGTGCCGTTGGGCGCGACAGTGGGCGACTCGTCCAGAGTGCTATCAGTGAGGATTTTTACGCTACCGCGTTGCAAATCCTGGGCCGCCACCTTGAAATTGGTGAAACCTTCCTGACGATGGATCATCACCAGGGTCTTTTCATCAGCCGACAGCTTAGGGTTGGCGTTGTAGTTACCGACGAAAGTCACGCGCTCGGCACCACCGCCACCCACGCTGGTCTTGTAGATCTGCGGTTTGCCGCCACGGTCGGAGGTGAAGTAGATGGTCGAACCATCCTTGCCCCAGAACGGTTCGGTGTTGATGCCCTGGCCGTTGGTAACGCGACTGATCTGGCGCGAGCCCAGGTTCATCACGTAGATGTCCGGGTTACCGTCCTTGGACAATACGAATGCCAGGCGATTGCCATCCGGCGACCAGGCTGGCGCGCCGTTCAGGCCTTCGAAGTTGGTGATCTGCTCACGGCGACCGGTGTCGATGTTCTGCATGAAAATGCGCGGACGCTTCTGCTCGAACGAGACGTAGGCGATACGCTTGCCATCGGGGGCGAAACGCGGCGACAGGATCGGCTCGCGCGATTGCAGCAGGGTCACGGCACGGGCACCGTCATAGTCCGAACGCTGCAGCGTGTAACGGGTGTTCTTTTCGGAGAAGCGCTCGGCCGTCACGTACAGCAGGCGAGTCGAGAACGCACCCTTGATACCGGTGAGTTTTTCGAACGACTGGTCGGCGATGTAGTGCGACATGTCGCGCAACTGATCGACGCTGCCCGACACGCTGCCGGTGAGCACTTGTTGCTCGGTGGCGACGTTGAACAAGGCGTATTGAACCTGCAGGCGACCGCCCGCTGGCGCAATGCTGCCGACCATGACGTACTGGGCGCCCAGCGCCTTGAAGTCACGGAAGATGATTTCGCTCGCCTGGCTTGGCTGGCTGATCATGTTCTGTTTTGGAATCGGCGAGTAGTAACCCGAGTTGCGCAGGTCGTTACCGATGATTTCCGCCATGTCGTCCGGCAGCACGCTGCCGCCCTGGTTGCCGAACGGCACGACTGCAATCGGAGTAGCCCGATCGCTGCCGCTGGTGACCAGAATGTTTTTCTCATCTGCCATCGCGATCCCTGCCATGCAGCAGATCACGACGAGCATTCCTCGAAGGAGGTTTCTCACGGGGCTAGATCCTCAGGTGTGAATGTCATCTTGAATGAACGATACGGAGCAAAATCGCTCGGCTTCATTCCCTGCATTTCTGTCAAACGTCCAATATTCTTCACTGCCGCTACGGCTGAAGCGTCAAAAGGACCGTCGCCACTGGACTTGAGCACCTTGACCGAAGTCACCGTACCGTCCGGCAACATGCCGATTTGCAGCTGAACCGTCATGCCTTTGCGGGCCGAAGGTGGACGAGCCCAGCCTTCCGCTGCACGCAATCGAATCAGATCATCGAAGCTGCCGGCGACTTCGTCGCCCTGCTCATCCGCCAAGGCCTGCTGACGCTGAGGCGTGTCGGAAAGCAAATCTGCCAAGGCCTGGGCCTTCTTGTCTTCGGCGGATTTACGCGCCGCATCCTGCGCTTTCTTCTTCGCAGCATCGGCAGCAGCTTTCTTCTTCGCTTCTTCGGCGACTTTCTTCTTCGCCTCTTCAGCTTCAGCTTTCTTCTTGGCGTCTTCAGCGGCTTTCTTCTTCGCGTCTTCGACGACCTTTTTCTTCGCTTCTTCAGCGGCCGCTTTCTTGGCCTCTTCTTCAGCAGCCTTCTTGGCTTCTTCTTCCGCTTTCTTCTTGGCTATATCAGCCAATTGTTTCTCTTCTGCCTTCTTGGCTTCGGCGGTCTTCTTCGCTTCATCGGCTTTCTTGGCTTCGTCGGCCTTCTTGGCCTCGTCAGCCTTCTTCGCCTCTTCAGCTTTCTTCGACTCGTCGGCCTTCTTGGCTTCCTCGGCCTTTTGAGCCGCTTCTTCTTTCTTTTGTTCCGCAGCCTTCACCGCTTCCTGTTCGACCTTCTTCTGCTCCAACTGCTCGACTTCGGTCTGGCGCGCGGCGGATTTCTTCGCCTCACCCGCAATCTTCTGATTGGTCTGGGTGGTTGCCTGACTTTTCGATTTCAACTGGTACAGGGTCGCCTGGACAATCGGCTTGGCCGGCGGCAACTCCGGAGTGAAGGCAAAACTGACAAACAGCATGCCGAACACCAGCACGTGCAAGCCAATCGCCCAGACACTAGGCCAGAAGTAGCTTTCCGAGGCGGACGGCTCTCGCTGTTGCTGCATCAGGGCGCCTCGGTAATCAAGCCAACATTACCGACGCCGGCTTTCTGCAACCCGCCCATCGCGCCCATGACAGACCCGTAGTCGACGCTCTTGTCGCCACGAATGAAAACCTGGGTACGCTTGCCGCCTTCGTTGCCCACGCGAATGATCTTGGTCACCGCGTCAGTCATCTGCGGCAGGGTCATGGCGCGGTCTTGTTGCTTCTCTGTATCGACTTCGCTGCCAAGGTTCCAGTAGTAGGTCTTGTCAGCCTTGATCGAAATGGTCAGGACCTGGGTGTTGTTGTCCTGCGGCAAGGCTTCGCTGGAAACCTTGGGCAGATCAACTTTCACGCCCTGATTGAGCATTGGCGCGGTCACCATGAAGATGACCAGCAGCACCAACATCACGTCGATGTAGGGCACCACGTTCATCTCGGCGACCGGCTTGCGCTTTTTGCGAGCTCGAGCGATTAAAGCCATTGGGAATTACCTGCTTATTCTTCGCTGGTGTGCACTTTGCGGTGCAGGATCGCCTGGAATTCATCGGCGAAGGTGTAGTAACGGCCCAGCAAGGTTTCGCTGCGGGCAGCAAAACGGTTGTAAGCGATAACGGCTGGAATGGCGGCGAACAGACCGATCGCGGTGGCGATCAGGGCCTCGGCGATACCCGGTGCAACAGTGGCCAGGGTGGCTTGCTGGGCAGTTGCCAGGCCACGGAAGGAGTTCATGATGCCCCAGACGGTACCGAACAGACCGATATACGGGCTCACGGAACCGACGGTGGCGAGGAACGGCAGGCTCTGCTCGAGCTTTTCTTCTTCGCGGGAAATGGCAACGCGCATGGCACGGGCCACGCCTTCCATGACCGCTTCCGGGTCAACGCCTGGCTGCTGGCGCAAACGGGAGAATTCCTTGAAGCCAGCACGGAAGATCTGCTCGACGCCGGAATCCGGGTCCGGGTTGCTACCCGCCTGGCGGTAGAGTTTGGACAGGTCGATACCCGACCAGAAGCGCTCTTCGAAGCTCTCCAGGGCGCGTCGACCGGCACGCAGCAGGTTGCTGCGCTGAAAGATCATGATCCATGAGGTCACCGATGCGGCTACCAGGGTCAGCATTACCAGTTGCACCACGATACTGGCATTGCTGACCAGGCTCCACATGGAGGAATGGTCGACGACGTTAGCTTCCACGCTTTATCTCCTGCTTTGAGTGTGTACCCGCGCCGCTCACGGCGGCAAAGGCCGCTCGTAGAGCTTCGGGAATGGCCCGGGGTTTTAAACTTTCAGTGCGCACACAGGCCACCAGAAACTGCCCTTCACAGAGCAATACATCATCGGTGGCCCGTCTGACCTGCTGCTTGAAGCGCAGGCTGGCACGGTTCAATTCGACTACTTCAGCGCTTACCAGCAGCTCGTCGTCCAGTCGCGCCGGCGCGTGATAGCGCGCTTCGCTGGAATGCACGACGAACAACAGGTCCTCCCCGGCAAGCGAAGATTGGGCAAAGCCCAGCTCTCGCAGTCGCTCGGTTCGAGCCCGTTCCATAAACTTGAGGTAATTGACGTAATACACGATGCCGCCCGCATCGGTGTCCTCGTAATAAACGCGACAACGATGTGCGAAAGGCTCAAGCCCGTTTTGCGCGCGCATACTCTAGTGCTTACTCCTCGGGTTGCCAATCCGGCCAGGCAACTGTTTTTCAATGTTCTGCGGCTTTCGCGCAAAAGTACGGTCCTGGGACCACACAATGCCCGAAAAAATCAGCTCGCAATGTTAATTAATCGTCCACGGCATCAGGAAACTCGTCTACCACGGGCATCTCGCCCAATCGTGACGGAATGTTTAAGCCGAAGTGCAGATACGCATGTCGCGTCACTACCCTGCCCCGCGGGGTACGCATGATGTAGCCCTGCTGGATCAGGTAGGGCTCCAGCACATCTTCAATGGTGTGGCGCTCTTCGCTGATGGCTGCGGCCAGGCTGTCCACCCCGACCGGCCCGCCATCGAACTTCTCGATCATGGTCAGCAACAGGCGCCGGTCCTGGTGATCGAAGCCACGCTCGTCGACATCCAGCAGGTTCAGGGCCAGGTCGGCGATTGGCTTGGTGATATGGCCCTTGGCACGAACTTCTGCGAAGTCACGCACCCGGCGCAGCAAGCGGTTGGCGATTCGCGGGGTACCGCGGGCACGCCGCGCGATTTCAAAAGCGCCTTCCGGATCCAGTGGCAAGCCAAGGATGCTCGCCGAACGGCTGACAATCGTCGACAGGTCGGCGTTGCTGTAGAACTCCAGGCGCTGGACGATGCCGAAACGGTCACGCAGCGGGTTGGTCAGCATCCCCGCCCGCGTGGTCGCACCGACCAGCGTGAACGGCGGCAAATCAAGCTTGATCGACCGCGCGGCAGGCCCTTCGCCGATCATGATATCGAGCTGGAAATCCTCCATCGCCGGGTACAGCACCTCCTCGACAATCGGCGACAAACGATGGATTTCATCGATGAACAGCACATCGTGTGGCTCAAGGTTGGTCAGCAACGCCGCCAGGTCGCCTGGACGCTCGAGGACCGGCCCCGACGTGCTCTTGATCGACACGCCCATTTCCTGGGCGATGATATTGGCCAAGGTAGTCTTGCCCAGGCCCGGCGGACCGAAGATCAAGGTGTGGTCAAGGGACTCGCTACGCCCTCGGGCGGCCTGGATGAACAGTTCCATTTGCTCGCGAACGGTCGGCTGGCCGATGTATTCGGCCAGGCTGACGGGACGTATCGCGCGGTCCTGGACTTCCTCGCGATCACGGGGGGCACCCGTGGCAGCGATCAGACGATCAGCTTCAATCACTTAGATCATTCCCTTCAGGGCACGACGAATCAGGTCTTCGCTGCTCAAGCCTTTCTCCTTGATGGCGGAAATCGCCTTGCTGGCTTCCTGCGGCTTGTAACCGAGGGAGATCAGCGCACTGACCGCGTCGTTTTCGGCGGTATTGACCGGCGCAGGGGCATCCGGCTGGTTAGGCACCAGGGCAAACATGGCTGGTACGGTTTCCCAGGCCTTGAAGCGATCCTTGAGCTCCACCAGCAGGCGCTCGGCGGTTTTCTTGCCCACGCCCGGCACCTTGGTCAGCGCCGAGGTATCCTGGGACTGCACGCAACGCACCAGTTCGTCGACTTCCAGGCTCGACATCAAGGCCAGGGCCAGTTTCGGCCCTACACCATTGAGACGGATCAACTCGCGGAAAAAGTCTCGCTCACGCTTGCCGACGAAGCCATAGAGTAACTGCGCGTCTTCGCGCACGACCAGATGGGTGTGCAGCGTCAGCGGCTCACCGACCGACGGCAGGCGATAAAGCGTGGTCATGGGCACTTCCAGCTCATACCCCAGGCCGTTTACATCCAGAATCAGGTGCGGCGGCTGTTTTTCAGCCAGTGTGCCGCGCAAGCGTCCAATCACGTTACAGATCCTTGAGCGTTGACCAGCCCTGGGCCAGCGGCTGACAGAACAAGGGTTTTGCGCCGACAACCCAGGCGCATGCCCCTCATTCCAGAAAAATGATTGCTGATGCTATCAGAGACGCAAGCGCCCGCCACGACTGCGTGCCGCGCCCAGGCCATGGGGCAACAGGCTGGAGCGGGTGTGCGCATGGCAAATGGCAATGGCCAATGCGTCGGAGGCGTCGATTTGCGGTTTACTGGTCAGCTTCAGCATGTGCATGACCATCATCTGCACCTGCTCTTTGTTGGCTGCGCCGGTACCGACCACAGCCTGCTTGACCTGGGTGGCCGTGTATTCGGCAATTTCCAGGTTTTCTTCTGCGCCGGCCACGATGGCCGCGCCACGCGCCTGCCCCAGCTTCAGGGCGGAGTCGGCGTTGCGGGCCATGAACACCTTTTCGATGCCCATGGTCACCGGACCGTAGGTCTGAATGATTTCCCGTACACCGCGATAAACGATCTGCAGGCGCTCGTGCAACTCGCCGGCGCCGGTGCGGATGCAACCGGAAGCCACGTACTCACAGCCACGACCGGTATCGCGCACCACACCATAACCGGTAATGCGCGAACCGGGGTCGATACCAAGAATTAAAGTCATAACGCCTGTGAGTTAAGTAAAAGCACGCCATTAAAGACTGCGCAGAACAAATGTGGGAGCGAGCCTGCTCGCGAATGCGGACTTTCAGGCAGCATGGTTGCTGAATTTGAAGTCGCTTTCGCGAGCAGGCTCGCTCCCACACTGGATCGCAGTCGCCGTTAACCGAGCTGTGCGGCGACCGACTCCGGGATGTCCGCATTGGAGTAGACGTTCTGCACGTCATCCAGGTCCTCGAGCATATCGATCAGCTTGAGGATTTTTTCTGCGCCTTCCAGATCCAGTTCGGCACTGGTGGTCGGCAACATGACGATTTCTGCGTCATCACCTTTGAATCCCGCCGCTTCCAGCGCGTTGCGCACCGCATAGAATCCGGTGAACGAGGTGAACACATCGATAGAGCCGTCTTCGTTGCTGACCACGTCATCGGCATCGGCTTCCAGCGCAGCTTCGGTCAAGGCATCTTCATCGACGCCTGGCGCAAAGCTGATTTGCCCCTTGCGTTCGAAAAGATAGGCCACAGAACCGTCAGTGCCGAGGTTGCCGCCGCACTTGCTGAACGCATGGCGAACAGCCGCCGCGGTCCGGTTGCGGTTGTCCGTCATGCATTCGACCATCACCGCCACGCCGCCGGGACCGTAACCTTCGTAAGTCAGTTCTTCGACGTTGTCGGCTTCGGTCGCGCCAGCGCCACGAGCAATGGCGCGATCAATGATGTCGCGGCTCATGTTCGCACCAAGGGCCTTGTCCAGCGCCAGGCGCAGGCGCGGGTTGGAGCCCGGATCGCCACCACCCTGACGGGCCGCGACGGTCAGCTCACGAATCCACTTGGTGAAGATCTTGCCTCTCTTGGCATCCTGACGTTCTTTGCGGTGCTTGATGTTCGCCCACTTGGAATGACCTGCCATAACTCGCTCCGAATTCTCTTTGACACATTGCCCGCCCCGCTGCATCGCTTCGGCCGGCAAACAAAAATCTTGGATTGCTCTACATATGCAGAAAGGGCGCATCCGCAGATGCGCCCTTCAGGTGAACCTTACTCTGCCTTGGGCGTTTCGCGCAGACGAATGTGCAGTTCACGCAATGCCTTGGCATCGACCTGACCCGGCGCCTGAGTCATGACGTCCGCCGCGCTCTGGGTTTTCGGGAAGGCGATCACTTCACGGATCGACTGGGCACCGGTCATCAACATCACCAGGCGGTCGAGGCCGAAAGCCAGGCCACCGTGCGGCGGCGCGCCGTACTTCAGGGCGTCGAGCAGGAAGCCGAATTTCTCTTCCTGTTCCGCTTCATTGATACCCAGCAGACGGAAGACCGACTGCTGCATCTCTTTGCGGTGAATACGGATCGAACCGCCACCGAGCTCGGTACCGTTCAATACCATGTCGTAGGCACGGGACAGGGCGCCAGCCGGGTTGGCTTCCAGCTCTGCCGGGGTGCACTTCGGCGCGGTGAACGGGTGGTGCAACGCGGTGAAGCTGCCGTCGTCGTTCTCTTCGAACATCGGGAAGTCGACGACCCACATTGGCGCCCACTTGCAGGTCAGCAGTTCCAGGTCGTGGCCGAGCTTGATACGCAGGGCACCCAGGGCTTCGCTGACGATCTTGGCTTTATCGGCACCGAAGAACACGATATCGCCATCGACCGCACCAACGCGATCGAGGATCACGTTGAGGTTGGCTTCGGGAATGTTCTTCACGATTGGCGATTGCAGGCCTTCGACGCCTTTGGCGCGCTCGTTGACCTTGATGTACGCCAGGCCCTTGGCACCGTAGATACCGACAAACTTGGTGTAGTCGTCGATCTGCTTGCGCGGCATGCTTGCCCCGCCTGGAACGCGCAGAGCGGCGATGCGGCATTTAGGATCGTTGGCCGGGCCGCTGAACACCTTGAAATCGACTTCCTTGAGCTGGTCGGCAACGTCCACCAGTTCCAGCGGGTTACGCAGGTCTGGCTTGTCGGAACCGTAGCGGCGCATGGCTTCTTCGAACGTCATGTGCGGGAACTCGCCGAATTCCAGACCCAGCACTTCCTTGAACAGGTTGCGGATCATTTGTTCGGTCAGGCCCATGATCTCTTTTTCATCGAGGAAACTGGTCTCGATGTCGATCTGGGTGAATTCCGGCTGACGGTCGGCACGCAGGTCTTCGTCACGGAAGCACTTGGCGATCTGGTAGTAGCGATCGAAGCCAGCCACCATCAGCAGCTGCTTGAACAGCTGTGGCGATTGCGGCAGGGCAAAGAACGAACCGGCGTGGGTACGGCTTGGCACCAGGTAATCACGTGCGCCTTCAGGAGTGGCGCGGGTCAGGATCGGCGTTTCGACGTCGAGGAAACCGTTCTCGTCCAGGAAGCGACGGATACTGGTGGTCATGCGTGAACGCAAGCGCAGCTTCTCGGCCATTTCAGGACGACGCAGATCCAGGAAGCGATAGCGCAGGCGGGTTTCTTCGCCGACGTCGGAAAACTCGTTCAGCGGGAACGGCGGGGTTTCCGACTCGTTCAGCACTTCCAGCTCATAGCCCAGGACTTCGATCATGCCCGACGCCATGTTGGCGTTGGTGGCACCGGCCGGACGCAGGCGAACCTTGCCGGTGATCTTCACGACGTACTCGCTGCGCACGCGATCGGCGGCGGCGAAGGTTTCAGCGCGGTCCGGATCGAACACCACCTGGGCCAGACCATCACGATCACGGATATCGAGGAAAATCACCCCACCGTGGTCACGGCGACGGTGGACCCATCCGCAAAGGGTAATTTCCTGGCCGTCCAGGCTTTCGTTCAGTTGGCCGCAATAATGGCTGCGCATCATGGTAGTGGTTTCACTTCTCGTAATTCGACATTCGTTTGGAGCTCCTGCGCCGATCCGCTGGCGGATGACGCAAGAGCTCGCGCGTGTGGTTCAACTCAGGTCCTGAAACCTAGTCAGCTTTGTCGCCGCCGGCCAGGTTCTTCTTGGAACCGGTCTTGAAATCGGTCTCGTACCAGCCCGTGCCGCTGAGGCGGAAGCCTGGCATGGACAGCATCTTCTTAAGCTCTGGCGCCTGGCACGCAGGGCAGTCGACCAACGGTGCATCGCTGATCTTTTGAATGGCTTCCAACTGATGACCACAGGAAGCACATTGGTAATCGTACATCGGCATGGGGGTTGTCTCGGCGATCAGATTGCTACCGCGCACGCTGGGTTTTGCGGCAAAGAGCGGGATTATATCCATTAAATGCAGCCTGTGCAGCCGTAAGACTGCACAGATCGACACGCTGCCCTTTGATACATCAGGTTCAAGCCAGAACCGGGCAACGCCCCTCCTTGCGACTGTGGACAACACAGACCACCCGCACCAGCCCGCTGAAATTTCTCACCCCGCCATGACGCAAATGCACTTGGCGATCGACATGGGACAGCAACGCGCTGACCGAACAGCTATTGACCCTGGCCATGTCGGCTAAAATATCCCAATACACCTGCTCAAGCCGCAAACAGGTGGCAAAGCCATTCAATCGCACCGATCGGGACAACGGCCGGGCCAACCCCATATCGAACTCACTGACAAATGGATCGACCGTTATATCCTTGGTCTGCCCGCCCCGGCCCTCAGCTCTCCTGCCTTCATATTCCATATCGCTGACACTCCTTTGCCATTTGCGGTTTCTATAAGAGCAACGTGAGTGCTTATAAAAACGCCAGGGCAAAGTTATAGCCAGATGACTTTATGACCATCCGCGTAGGATAAGCCAACAACGGAAGGCGGATGAGGGAGAGCGTCCTAGTCAGGCACTTTTCCTACAGCAACGAGCGAAGATTCGCTCAAGCAACTGGGCGCCATTCTGACGAAAAGGAGCGCGCGAACAACAATGCCATCCACGCGCCGATGCCTCATTGATCCAAGAGTGCGCGCAGCATCCACGCGGTTTTCTCGTGGACCTGCATGCGTTGGGTCAGCAGGTCAGCCGTAGGCTCGTCGCTGACCTTTTCGAGCAACGGGAAGATCCCTCGGGCGGTGCGCGTGACAGCCTCCTGGCCCGCCACCAGCTGCCTGATCATGTCTTCGGCAGCCGGCACACCCTCTTCCTCCTTGATGGAAGACAAGCGCGCATAAACGGAATAGGCGCCCGGGGCCGGGAACCCGAGCGCGCGAATTCGCTCTGCAATCGAATCGACCGCCAAGGCCAACTCGTTATATTGCTCCTCGAACATCAAATGCAGGGTGCGAAACATCGGGCCGGTGACGTTCCAATGGAAGTTATGGGTTTTCAGGTAAAGCACATAGGTGTCCGACAGCAGACGAGAAAGTCCGTCGACGATGGACTTGCGATCCTCTTCACTGATACCGATATCGATTGCCATGTTTTTCCCCTAAAGGTGATGAAGTTCATCCAACAGGTGCAGGACCACTCTAGCAAGCCTGTCGCCAGGCTGCAGCCCGCAAGCCTCGGCGGGCGACAGCAAGGGCCGCGATGAACCGCTGGACTCCTTGATTTGAGTAGCCTGCAGCTTTGCTGTTAAATAGACCGCGTGTCGTCAGTGCCTATTTTTTCGGGTGCTACGCATAGGCTGATACCGGGCACGTGTCCAACGCCTCTTATTTATTCCGAAGCGAACCGTGCGCCATCAGCTCTTCCTTGTGAGCTGTCTTAACGTGAGTTAATCAAAATGTTGAAAATCGTCCACCTGCTGATAGGCGCAGCGGCCTTGCTGCTGTCCTTCTTCCCTAGCCTGCGATCCGAAGCCCTGCCTTACCTGCAACAACCCGAGGCGCTGTACCTGGCCTTTTTCGGCCTGCTCAACCTGACACTTGCTCCAGTTATCCCTTACTGGAACAAAGGCCCGCGCCATCAATTGCAGAATCTGGTCAGCGCCCTGCTGGTGTTGGCTGTCGTCCTGCAAACCCTGACGCTGATCGCAGAGATTTCGGTCATTGCCGGTCAGCCTGCCGTGCTGTTCAGCCTGGTTGCAGCCCTGATCGCTGTTGCCCTGCACCTGGCCATCAGCTTCTACAAATCGTCACCGGCCGCCGCTTCGCCTAGCTATGACATGAGCAACCGCGATACCGGTACCGTCAAGTGGTTCAATACCTCCAAAGGCTTCGGCTTTATTTCCCGCGACTCCGGCGATGATATTTTCGTGCACTTCCGGGCCATTCGCGGTGAAGGCCATCGCGTTCTGGTCGAAGGCCAGCGCGTCGAGTTCTCCGTCATGAATCGTGACAAAGGCCTGCAAGCCGAAGACGTCATCGCCGCCCTGCCGCGACGCTGATCAACGGCAATAAAAAAACCGCGAACGAGTTCGCGGTTTTTTTATGCCTGCGTTTCTTCCAGCGCTACTACTTAATAATGCGGCGGTGGCGCTTCCTCTTCGAAAGACTCGAACTGGCCGACCATTTCCTCTTGCCGCTTGAGGAGCGCGGCCATTTGCAGCTGCAGGCGTTCGACAACCCGCTGCTGCGCCACCAGGACATCATTCAATGCCTGGATGGTGTCATCCTGAAACGCCAGGCGGCTTTCAAGGTCGGTGACGCGCTCTTCGAGGCTCATGATTCAACCCTCCTCAAACTTGAAATCATCGGTCAACACCAGACGCAGCCGTTCGCGAATCGCCTCGACCTGCTCTGCACTGTAAGGTTTGGCCGGGTGCTTGCCCCAGATAGGTGCCGGCCAGGCCGCGTCTTCATGCTTGCGCACGATCACATGCATGTGCAACTGACTGACCACGTTGCCCAGGGCAGCGACGTTCAGCTTGTCGGCATCGAACGAGTCCTTGAGCAACTCTGCCAACGAGGTCGTTTCCTGCCACAGCTGCTGCTGATCGGCGACACTTAACTGAAATATCTCGCTGATATCGTCCCTGCGTGGCACGAGGATGAACCAGGGATAGTTCGAATCATTGGACAGCAGCAACCGACAAAGCGGGAAATCGCCAATCGGTAGTGTGTCTTGTTGAAGTCGTGGATCTAAAGCGAACACTGCACATACTCCCGCCAGGTCATCATTATTCAGCTTAGCGCCCATCCAGTGAGATCGTACGCCAAGCCACTGGACGGCAGCATACCTTGCCAGCTGCTGCGAACCACCGCCCACGCTGTTCGAGGATCCACAAATGGTACATGCGCGCCCCGAGATGAGACATTTCCTGCGAAAAAGCACCAATATAGAACCAATGGGCTGCAAAAAACGCGAAAATGACCAGAACGCTACGGCCCGCCCACGCCACCTAAAAACTCCGACTGTTTGAAATCAGTACAGTCATTGAAATTTTTTGCACCAAAACCGCACAGTACGTCTACGCTGAGTGCTTCGCATATCCGCCATTTACTCACTGGCGGGGTGAACCGGTAACGCTTTTGCATGTCACGCGGCCAGACATGGAGGTCAAACACGATGCCCACCCCTGCGTCAAGCTTGAAATAAAGCAGCATGAGCCCCCCGGTTTTATGAGGTTTTTACCGCTTCAAGCAGCCAGACAGAAAAAAACATCGATGGAGTTCTGATTTGTGCACGCTTGTTGCATTGATACCCACATCGTCTATAAGGCACCGCGGGAAGCGGCCAGCCTCAAGACCAAAAAAAAACAGTGGCAGGGTAGCCCGATGGAGATTCAAACGTTTCACCAGGGACTCTTTTTATCGATGCGCCAGTCCAGAAAAACAGCATTAAAGTTGTCAGTCCGGTTGCATCGGGGCTGTAAATTTGCGACATCTAGCTAGCCGTTTACGACAGGGTCGTAAAGAAGCTGAAAGGATAGATGCGCAAGTATCGCCAACATTGTCGGCGTGATATAAGTTTGCGCCGACACAAAAAGAAAGAGCCGCCCAGATAATAAAACAGGTGGAGCGGCAGTACTCTTCTAAAAACCAAAGGAGCAAATCACGATGCGCGTGATGAAGTGGAGCATGATCGCACTGGCTGTTGCAGCTGGTACCTCGCAGTTCGCAGTGGCGTCGTCCCAGGACGAGTCCAAGGGTTTCTTCGGCGACCAAAGCCTGAAACTCAAAACCCGTTTTGAGTACATGAACCGCGACTACAAAAACGGTGCAAGCAACCCATCGAGCGGCACCGCCGGCTATCGCCAGGACTCCGGTCTGAGCCAGTTGCTCACTTACGAGTCGGGCTTCACTCAAGGTATTGTTGGTTTCGGCCTCGACGCCATGGCCATGGGCGCTGTCAAACTGGACGGTGGCTCGGGCAAGCGTGGTAACGGCCTGTTCGCTAACGACAGCGATGGCAACCCGGAAAAATCCCAAGGCAAGGTTGGCGGTGCAGTGAAACTGCGTTTGTCCGACACCGTCCTGAAATACGGCCAGCAGTTCGTTGCCAGCCCAGTATTCGCTACCGACGACAGCCGTATGCTGCCAGAAGTTGCTACCGGTACCCTGTTGACTTCCAAGGAAATCAAAGGCCTGGAAGTGAGCGCTGGTCGCTTCACCGCGCTGAGCAAGCAAACCGGTATGGCCCGTGACAGCATCGGCGGCCTGACAGATGAAGATGGCAACCACGGCAAAGGCCTGAGCGATGGCATCAACATCTTCGGTGCCAGCTACGCCTTCACCGACAACTTCAGCGCTGCCGTGGCTGCGTCGGATGCTGAAGAGTACTTCAAGAAGTACTACGTCAACATGAACCTGACTGTGCCAATCAACGATGAACAATCGCTGAACTTCGACCTCAACGGTTACAAAACCAAGGGCGACAAGCGTGGCGACCTGGTTGACGCCATCGGCGACGGCACCCTGGGTGTGGACAACAACCTGTGGTCCCTGGCAGCTGCCTACAGCCTGGGCGCTCACAAATTCACCCTGGCCTACCAGCAGTCGAGCGGCGACAACGCTTACTACTACGGCGTTGACGGCAACAGCACCATCTTCGTATCCAACTCCATTCAGATCTCCGACTTCGTGGGCCGCGAGGAGAAATCCTACCAAGCTCGCTACGACCTGAACATGGCGCAATACGGCGTTCCTGGCCTGAGCTTCATGACCCGTTACGTAATGGGTGACAACATCAAGACCAACGGTCTGGGTGAAGGTAAGGAAAACGAGTGGAACCTGGAGTCCAAGTACGTCGTACAGGAAGGTCCAGCAAAAGACCTGTCGTTCCGTGCACGTTTCGCCAACTACCGCTCGAACGGCGCGTACAGCGGCTACTCGTCTGACGTCTACGACACCCGCCTGATCATCGAGTACCCACTGAGCATCCTGTAATCAGGGTGTAAGTAGGCAACTGCGTAGATCAAGAACCGCCCACCTTTTCAGGTGGGCGGTTTTTTATGCTTGCCATATGTCAAACACTACAGCAAGCAACTTCCTCGCATAACGTTAATACTTTTTTCAATGAACTGATCAATAGTCACAAAAAAACCCGGGAGACTATTAATCTCTCGGGTTTATGTATCCATTAACAAAACAGGCTTACTGTACGGCCGTTTCCTGAACCACACGAACTACACGCTGTGGAAATGGAATGTCAATACCCGCCGTTTTCAATCGGTCACGGGACTGTTCGTTAAACATGAACATCACATCCCAGTAATCCGCTGTTTTCACCCAGACACGCAGGGAAACGGTGATTGAACTGTCACCCAGGGTCGAAATGACTGCTTGCGGTGCCGGGTCGTCCAACACGCGCGGATCCTTGGCCAGTTCCAGCAAGACTTCACGAGCCTTTTGCAAATCCGCTTCGTAATCGACACCCACATCAAACACCACCTTGCGGGTCGGTTGACGGTTGGTGTTGGTGATGATGCCGTTCGACAGATTGCCGTTAGGCACGATGATGGTCTTGTTATCGCCGGTGCGCAGCACGGTGTGGAAGATCTGGATGCTGTCGACGGTACCCGCTACGCCTTGGGCTTCGATCCAGTCACCGATACGGAACGGACGGAACAGCAGGATCAGCACGCCGCCGGCGAAGTTCGCCAGGCTGCCCTGCAACGCCAGGCCAATGGCCAAGCCAGCCGCACCGATCGCCGCCACGAACGAAGTGGTTTCCACACCAATCATCGACGCCACGCTGACGACCAGCAGGATCTTCAGAATGATGTTCGCCAGGCTGCTGATAAAGCCTTGCAGCGCAAGATCAGCGTTACGCAGGGCTATCAGGCCACCGAGCTTGTGCGTGACCTTGTTGATCAACCACCAGCCGATAGCCAGGGTAATCACTGCCAGCAGCACACGGCTGCCATATTCCATGATCATCGGGATCCAGGACTGGGACACCTTGACCAGGTTGTCTACTTCAGCATTTAAGTCCATCTGCTTTCTCCTGCATTTTTCCGGCTACCCGGCACGCGAAAAATAAAGCGGCAGAAAGACCGAATCCGGTGCGGATCGATCGTTTCTGCCGTTGCTTGGGCCTCGGACGCCGAAAACGCCTGGAGGTTCCCGCCTTGCACGTCAGTCGCGGAAGTTGTTGAACTGCAGCGGCATGCCGAATTCCTTGGCGCGCAGCACTGCAATGGCTTCCTGCAGGTCGTCACGCTTCTTGCCGGTGATGCGCACCTGCTCACCCTGGATGGCGGCCTGCACCTTCAGCTTGGCGTCCTTGACGTGAGCGACGATTTTCTTCGCCAGCTCCTTGTCGATGCCTTCCTTGAGCACAGCTTCCTGCTTCATCAGCTTGCCCGATGCAAACGCATCCTTGACCTCAAGGCACTGCACATCGATCTTGCGCTTGACCAGGGCCAGCTTGAGGATCTCAATCATCGCTTCGAGCTGGAAATCCGCTTCAGCGGTCAGGTTGACGGTCAGGTCCTTTTCCTTGAACTCGAAGCTGCCTTTGCCTTTCAGGTCATAGCGACGATCGAGTTCCTTGACGGCGTTCTCGACCGCGTTGGTGACTTCGTGTTTGTCCAGTTCGGATACCACGTCGAACGACGGCATGTAATCTCTCCAATAAATAGGGCGCGCTCGATCAAGATGGAGCACGCCTGGCTTGCGGTTAAAATCCGCGCTGATTATAACGGGTCTTTCCGATCATTCACTGCGAGCCACCCATGCGCGCCTTAAACAGAGCAAAAAGCTGATGTCCACCACCTGGCATGTACTAGGCGCCGGTAGCCTCGGCACGTTGTGGGCCACTCGCCTGGCTCGGGCCGCAGTGCCGGTGCGCCTGATACTGCGTGACTCAGCCCGGCTACGGGCGTACGAGGCGGCAGGCGGCTTGACCCTGGTGGAACATGACCAGGCACAGCTATATCCAGTGAGCGCCGAAACGGCTGACAGCCTCGCACCGATTAATCGACTACTGGTCGCCTGCAAGGCCTACGATGCGGAACTGGCCGTGGCACAGCTGGCACCCCGACTGGCGCCCGGCGCCGAACTGATCCTGCTGCAGAACGGCCTGGGCAGCCAGGACGCCGTGGCGGCGCAAGTCCCGCAGGCGCGCTGCATCTATGCGTCAAGCACGGAAGGCGCCTTTCGCGACGGTGACTGGCGTGTAGTCTTTGCCGGGCACGGGTTTACCTGGCTGGGGGATGCCGGCCACCCTGTCGCGCCGATCTGGCTGGACGACCTCGACGCCGCGGGCATTCCCCATGAGTGGAGCACCGAGATTCTCACCCGGTTGTGGCGCAAACTGGCGCTCAACTGCGCGATCAATCCGTTGACAGTGCTGCACGATTGTCGCAACGGCGGGTTGCAGGAGCACCATTGTGAGGTCGCCACCCTGTGCGGCGAACTCATCGAGCTGCTTGAGCGATGCGGCCAGCCAGCAGCCGCCGAAAACCTGCAACAGGAGGTTGAACGGGTGATCCACGCGACCGCTGCCAACTACTCCTCGATGTACCAGGACGTCAGCAACCGGCGCCGCACCGAAATCAGTTACCTGCTGGGCCATGCCTGTAAAGTCGCGGCGCGGCATCAACTGAACCTGCCGCACCTCAACCAGCTTGAGTCCAAGTTGATCGCGCGCCTGCTCAGCCTTGGATTGCCCAGCGACTGAGCAGCGGCTACGCTGGCCACTTGTTCCCTTGCAGCGATAAACCTGATGCCATTGCGCCAGCGTCTTGAAAACCTCCCTGTCGGCCAGAAACTGCTGGCCGCCCTGTTGGTGCTGTTGACCACTGTACTGCTGGTTGCGAACCTGACCTTTATCAGCGCCGCTTACTACATTTCTCAGGAAAGCATGGCGCCCCAGGCCCTGCAGACCATCGGCCGGCTGGTCTCCAACCCGAGCCTGGTGTCCGAGGCACTGCAATCGCCGCAAAGCGCCCAACGCCTGCTCGATGAGCTCGACAGCTATTCACCACTGCGCGCTGCGGCCCTGTATGACGGCAAGGGCGAGCGCCTGGCGCAGTTGCAACATGGCGATCATCTGAGCCTGCCCAAGCATTACCGGCACATCGAATCCTGGCAAGTCACCGAGTTTCGCAGTAACCAGGTCATCACCCTGCCCCGCCCCGGCACCGCACCCGGCCACTTGCTGCTGGTGGCCAGCAGTGAGCTGCCCATGGCGTTCTATACCGGGACCCTGACCGCCAGCCTGGGAATCCTGATTTTCAGCGTGCTGCTGTGGCTGGTCATCGCGCGACAGATCAAACGCCTGATTACCCGGCCGATTCATCAGCTGGAGGAGCTCTCCCGCCAAGTGACCCGGGAAGAGAACTACGCCCTGCGCGCCTCCCGGGGCAATCACGATGAAATCGGCAGCCTGGCCGAGGCGTTCAACACCATGCTCTCGCGGATCGAAGCCCGGGAACAGCAACTCAAACGCGCCCGCGATGACTCCCAGGCCGCGTATGACCAGGCCCAGGGACTGGCCGAAGAAACCCGCCACACCAATCGCAAGCTGGAACTCGAAGTCCAGGTACGGAGCAAGATCGAGAAAAAACTCACGGGTTTCCAGAATTACCTCAACAGCATCATCGACTCCATGCCATCGGCGCTGATCGCCCTCGACGAACAGCTTTACGTAACGCAGTGGAACCAGGAAGCCAGTGTCCTTTCCGGTACACGCCTGGACGAAGCCTTGAACCAGCCGATCTTCCTCGCCTTCGAACCGCTCAAGCCGTTCCTGCCGCAGCTCAAGCAAACCGTCGAGCAACACACGGTGGCCAAGATCGAGCGCGTGACCTGGGTCAAGGACGATGAACCCCGCCACTACGCCCTGACCTTCTATCCGTTGATGGGCGGTGCCGGACGCGGCGTGGTGATCCGCATCGACGACATTACCCAGCGCCTGTCCCTTGAAGAAATGATGGTGCAGTCAGAGAAAATGCTTTCCGTCGGTGGCCTCGCCGCCGGCATGGCCCACGAAATCAACAACCCGCTCGGTGCGATCCTGCACAACGTGCAGAATATCCGCCGCCGGCTGTCCCCTGAACTGCCGAAGAACCTGGAACAGGCCGAGCAGATCGGTGTCGAGCTATCGACCGTCAACCAGTACCTGCAAGCACGCGAAGTGCCACAACTGCTCGACGGCATCCAGCAGGCCGGCGCCCGGGCGGCGAAGATCGTCACGCACATGCTTAGCTTCAGTCGGCGCAGTACCCGCCAAATGGCCCCGTGCGATCTGCCAGCGCTGATCGACCAGGCGGTGGAAATCGCCGGAAACGACTTCGACCTGGCGATTGGTTTCGACTTCAAGGGCCAGGCGATCATTCGCCAGTTCGACCCGGCGCTGGGGCCAGTGCCCGGTACCGCCAACGAGCTGGAACAGGTGCTGCTCAACCTGCTGAAAAACGCCGCTCAAGCCATTCACCAGCGTGAAGACGACAGCGAACCAGGGCGCATCATCCTGCGCACCAAGCTGAATCCGCCGTGGGCGGAGATCCAGGTCGAAGACAACGGCATCGGCATGAGCGAAAGCGTGCGCAAGCGCATCTTCGAACCGTTTTTCACCACCAAGGAAGTCGGTCAGGGTACCGGCCTTGGCCTGTCGGTCTCGTATTTCATCATCACCAACAACCACAAGGGCCAGATGGAAGTGCAATCGACCCTTGGCCAAGGCACCTGCTTTACCCTGCGCCTGCCATTGGCGAGCACCCCGCTCGTCTCTCAAGAACTCAACCAGTTAACGAGGTAACCATGGGCTTTCGCTTGTCGAAGATTTACACCCGCACCGGCGACAAAGGCGAAACCGGCCTGGGCGACGGTCGCCGTGTGCCCAAGGACCACCCGCGGATCGAGGCTATTGGCGAGGTAGATACGCTCAACAGTCAGGTCGGAGTGTTACTGGCTGGACTGGCGGCAGAAATTGCCCTGCATCCGGGCTTGAAGGAAGTGATCGAGGTATTGGCGCCCTGCCAGCACCGATTGTTTGACCTCGGCGGTGAACTGGCCATGCCGGAGTATCAGGCGCTGAACGACGCGGAAATCGAACGACTGGAAGCGGCGATCGATGTGTGGAATGCAGAGCTTGGGCCGCTGGAGAATTTCATTCTGCCGGGGGGGTCAATGCTGATCGCCCAGGCTCATGTGTGCAGAAGCCTGGCCCGCAGTGCGGAGCGCCGCTGCCAGCATTTGAATGCTGTTGAGCCTTTGGGCGGGGTGGGATTGGCTTATATCAATCGGCTGTCGGATTTGTTGTTTGTGGTGGCAAGATTGATTGCCCGGCGTCAGGGGGTTGCCGAGATTTTGTGGCAGCCGGCGGTGAAACCAGAGATTTAGCCGTCGCCTTTCAGACCGACTTCGCGAGCAGGCTCGCTCCCACAGTTGACCGAGTACGCGGTCAACTGTGGGAG
>NZ_JBYTEO010000076.1:0-29064 GCF_058791355.1 Pseudomonas sp. EB271-G4-1 | reverse complement strand
AAGAAGTCAGCGACCTTGTCGGACCGGGGGCGGTAGTAAACGTACACGCCGCGTTGTTCGGGATCGTCAGGATGGGGCTCGTTCGCCGTGGCCTTGACCCGGTACACTTCGCGCCAGAATCCCGGCCGTTCCAGGTTCGGATCGTCGTCATACTTCACCCAATCCTGCAGGTGCAAGTACAGGCTGTAGAAGATCAGGCTCGGCGGCTGATCGGTGCTGCCCTCAAGCTTCGGCGGCTGCAGGTGATGACGGACCAGCACGAAGTTGCGCGAGAAGGGTTTTTCAACTTCTTCATTGACGAAGTAGGTCGTTTTCGGCGAATACGTATCGATGCGGTAAGCCACCACTTCGCCGTCGGCCAAGCAGTGCACATGGGACTGCTGTTTCAGGCCCGCAGCGGTACCGCTGTCGAAATGCACGCCGCCGTGCCACAGGCCATTGCGGCCCAGAGGGTAGTAACCGGCGGTGGCGTTGGCCAGGTGGGTCAGCTGTTGTAACGGGTCGCGCGCGTCCTTGAACGGGTGGCACCAGTTTTTCAGCGGCGGCAAGCGTTCGGCTTCGGGAGTCGTCGCTGGCGAAGTGGGTTGGGTGGCAGGGGTTGGCCAGACCCTGGGGGTGCTTGAATCGTAGTGACGGCCAAAAATCCAGTCGAGCAGCGTTGCCATGGCGTGTACGTTCCTTGTAACGAAAGGGGAGCAGGCAGCGAAATGGTCAGCTTCAGAGGGCTGGCGCACGCACGGGCAAAAGGATTTTTATGAGCATCCGCGCGCGAGCCTCGCAAGCCTTCACGAAGTTGGGTCGAGGTGGAAATAGGACGTTTCTGATGGACGCGTAGGATGCTTCTGAGTGTTTGTAAGAAGGCCCTTACGCTAGTTCCCGAAAGCCACAGCGTCTTGCGTCGTTGCCTACGGTTACGCCAGAATCCGCCGGCTTGTGCGCCTTGGGGTCGCTCGGTAACTTGATTCGTGTCACTGCACATCAGTGATCGGGTTTAGCAGCCCGCGATAACCTAAGTCGCATGACGCTTTCATCAGTCAGGTTTACGCCTGCATTTTGATGGTGGCTGTGCGCAGGGCGCCCTTGGGCGCGCCGGCTTCTTAGGTTCCCCGGTCTGCTAACCTGCGTGCAGCTGCCTCCCTTTTCGTTTAGCAGCAGGAGGGTGGCATACCATTAGGAACCTGAGATATGTCCAAGGTCACTCCCGATCCCCCGCGTATTGATCCCACCGACTTAAACAATCGCAACGACCCCATCTCCTCAGCCGCCGACATCAACGCCACCCCACGCAAACCCTGCACCATGTTCATCGTCAACCCTGAACTCGAGACCGAAACCCTCCTGGCCCACGCCTGTGAGTCACTGGCTTCAGCTAATGTCATGGCCCTGGATCTGGCGGATCGCACGCAGGGGGCGAGTCGCAATGTCCTGTTGGGTATTGCGCAAGTCATCATGCAGGGGGAGTTGGCGGTGAACCGCGCGCTGGATCGAATTGATCCCCGGGAATAGAAGATCAAAACATCGCAGCCTGTGGCGGCTCAGGGGAACGCAAAACCTGGTGGAACCCGGCATGCCGACGAAGGCGATTTTCAATGACGCTTTCGCCGGCAAGTCGGATCGCCGCACCGCTGGCTCCTACAAGTGCACATGCCGCTCGTCTATTCGAACGCACACTTTCCCCTGGACACCTTCAAACCAGTACGGCCCGGAAAACCCGGAACTACGTGGTGAGGTGAAACATGTCCAGCGAAACGATCTTCCAGGATAAAGGGCAAGACCCGGACAAGTCACAGGGCGCTGTAAAACCTGCGTCGGACGATCCGGGTAAATACGATCCCCTGACCCAGCCCAACCTCGAAGATGACGACGGCGCGCAGGATTGGAATGAGCGCGACAGGAAACTTCCCGAGGCAGATGAACAAACACCTTTGTCCGACGACAGGCGATAAACGCAGGCGCCCGGCGATAGCCCGATGCACTGCCCAGGAGAACAGCCAATGACACTATTCACGCCCTTGTCGGGTTCGCCTTCGGCGCTTTCGGATGCCGGCGTCGATGGCCCTTACCGTGAACTCTATGGTTTGCTGTACAGCAACGACCCGCAAGCAGCCACGCGGGGCGAACAGTTCCTGCGCGAGCAACTGGCCCTCGCCGCCGAACTCCCCTGTGATCTGCCTGAACAGCCAGGCCAGTTGTCGTCATGGACGGAACAACATTGTGCCGATGTGGCGCGTGACTATGCCCTCTATCTCGAGGCGCGCAAGCAGGGCGGGGCGCGTCGGTATTTCTCGAACAAGGCCCATGCCCTGTGTTTCCTGCAACGTGTTGCCCCGACCAAGGAAGTCGACGGTGCATGGCTGGCCGGGGTGCTGGAGCATTGGCAGGACATGCGCTATGACGGGCTGCTGAGCACCTATCTGGAAGAATTGGGTAACGGCGATGCGCGGCAGAATCACGTGGTCATCTACCGCAAGCTGCTGGCCGCCCACGACTGTGGCGACAGGCAGGGGCTGCTCGACGAACATTTTCGCCAAGGCGCAATCCAGCTGGCACTGGGGCAGTGCAGCGCGATGTTCATGCCGGAGGTGATCGGCTACAACCTTGGCTATGAACAACTGCCACTGCACTTGCTGATCAGTGCCTATGAACTGCGTGAGCTGGGGATCGATCCTTACTATTTCACCCTGCACGTGACCATCGACAACATCAGCAGCGGTCACGGGCGCAAGGCTATTGAAGCGCTGCTCGAACTGATGCCCATGGAGGAGGGGCGGGACGAGTTCTATCGGCGCGTTGCCGTCGGCTATCGACTCAATGACCTGGGGCCTGGCTCGACGGCGGTGATTGCAGGTTTCGATCTGCAGCAGGAAGTGATTGCCATGCTCGAGCGCAAACGTACCTATGGACAGCACATGCATTCCGATTACTGCCAGATCGAAGGCCAGACCGTCAATCAATGGCTGGCAACCCCTGGCCAGACCGAAGATTTTCTCGGCGCCCTGCAACGCAAGGGCTGGATAAAACGGCATGGCCCACCCGGGGAAAGCCGCTTCTGGCAGTTGATCGAGGGCGACACGGCGGCCATGTTCGGCGTGTTCAGTGGCTACGAAAAACAACTGCTGCACGACTGGATCGCCGGTGACTGGCAAGCGCCGCAACAGCAACGGGCGATACGCCGGGTGCCGTCCGATGATGCCTTCGCCGATGACGCCTGGGCGAACGATACCGAGCTCAAGGCCTTGCAAGACGCCCTGGACGACCAGTCACCGCGACAGCAATTGCAACTGCTGATCCCTTGGCTCTGCGCACAGCGCCATTGTCGTCCCGCCGGGCTCTATGCAACCCGTCGCTTTATTGAATGCGTGGCCCGTTTGCGCTGATTCCAGGAGTGTCATGCATGTCAGAACAACAGATTGCCGATCGTACTTTGCTGGAGCTCGGCAAGCGCCTGGCTGCCCAGGACTACCGTTTCATCACCCCGACGCCCTTGACCCATGAGCGCGTATGCCAACGCTTTGCACCGCCCTTGGCCAAGGACCGGCGTGACGTGTTCGGCTGGTCGATGCCGTTCGAGCACACGCTGTTTCCAGCGCAGGAACTGGCTGACCTGGAGCAGGCGGCCATCGTCGAAAAAGAGGGTTCGCTGTGGCGTAGCACGGTACGCTGGTCAAGCCTTGGGCCCTTGTTGATTGCCCACTCGGCGTACCCGACGACGCAGAGCGACGCGGTGTTTTTCGGGCCCGACAGCTACCGCTTCGCGCAATTGATCGAAGCGCATCTGCAGCAGCGCTCCGAGCCCGTGCGGCGCGCGGTGGACATTGGTTGCGGAAGCGGTATCGGAGCACTGGTCGTCGCCCGCGCCCGCCCGGACGCCGACGTGCTGGCGGTGGATATCAATCCACGGGCGTTGCGTTTGTTGGCGGTGAATGCCGAGCTGGCCCAAGCCAGGAATGTGAGCGCTTACCACAGCGACGTGCTGGGCAGTGTCGAAGGGCTGTTCGACCTGATCATCGCCAACCCGCCCTACATGAACGACAGCCAGCAACGGGCGTATCGGCATGGCGGTGGGGCGCTGGGGGAAGCCTTGTCGGTACGCATCGTGCGTGAATCGCTGCCGCGCCTGGACAAAGGCGGCAGCCTGCTGCTGTATACAGGAGTGGCGATGGTGGCCGGGACGGATCCTTTTCTCGAATCCATCCAGCCACTGCTTGGCGACGACAGGTTCACCTGGACATATCGCGAACTGGACCCTGACGTGTTCGGCGAGGAACTGCTCAAGCCCGGCTATGAACGGGTGGAGCGCATTGCCGTGGTCGCGTTGACCGTCACCCGGCGCTATTGATGCACCGCCGGTTCAATTGCCATCCGCTACCTTGCGTTCGATCTCGGCAACTTTGCGCCTGAGGTCCTCGGCTTCCTCCTCGGTGGTTTCGGGGGGAGGGGTCGCAAGGGCGTCATCCTCTTCGGTGGACGGGGTGTCGGCAGGGGTGATGTGGTCATCGTTGTTCATGGTACTGGCCTCCGGTGTGTACTCATTGGATCGGGGCCTTCGCTACGAGTTCGAGATTTTCACCAGCCATGCCTGACGCAAGTTAGCCCTTGCACCAATACTCGCTGATCGCGCCGTGTGCACCCTGCACCGGATCCTGGTCGGGGAATGGCAGCGTTTCGATGTTTTGCAACTGCGCAGCGCTCGGCGCTTCTCGGCAAATGTCGGCATGCTGGCTCGGTGGATAGGCGCCGACCACCAGGAAGTCGTCGCTGCAATCCAGGTTGCAATGCCCGGTGCCAGCCGGCAACAACAGCACATCCCCGGCACTGACCTGCAGCACGTGGCCGCCAGGTCCGCCCAACATCAGGCGGGCATGACCGCTGGCTATCCCAAGCACTTCATGGCCTTCGGTGTGATAGTGATGGAAGTCATAAATGCCGTAGCGCCATTGTGGTGGCCAGCCGTTGGCACTGAAGGTTTGTTCGAACAGGGCCGCCGGATCGTCGCCCTTGACAGCGATGGCCTTGGGATAGACCAGCACCGGCAGGCGAGGGTTGTTCGGCACCCAGCCATTGTGTTGGAACATCATTTGTCGCGCGGGAGCATCCGCTTTCGACCTGTTCATCTGTGACCTCCGTCTTTGCCCGGCGCTTTAAAGGCTGGCTATTGCAGGGACCTATTGTTGAGTGACATTGCCTGGGTATGGGTGGTTCTAAAAAACCGCAGGTGCAGGTGCAGTGAACTCCTGAAGGCGGCCTGGCTCAGAACTTCAAGCGCTGAATTTCAAGCGCTGAAGATCAGGAGCACTCAGTCGTGATCAGGGAGAAAGGGCCATGAGCAACGCGTTAACCCTCGAACGTCTGCTGCAACGGTTCGCCTGTCGGCCTTCGAAAAGCATCGCGGACGCTGCACTGCAACCGCTGATGCAGCAGCTCGTCAGCGATGGATTTACCGACCTGCCTCTGCCCGGGCAAGGCCGAACCCTGGATCGCTGGCGCACCCTGGCCGCCGTCTCGGCCAGCGATCTGGCACTGGCCAAGCTGTTCGAAGGTCATACCGATGCGCTGGCAATCATGGCCGAGCTCGAACCCGACGCGCCGCCGGCCGCGGGCACTTGGGGCACTTGGGCGGCCGAGCCGGCCTTTGCCCGGCTTAATATTGTCGACCATCAGGCCGGGACCGTGTACTTGCAGGGCCGCAAGGCCTGGTGTTCCGGCGCGGCGATACTCGATCGGGCGCTGGTGACAGCGTGGGATGAGCAGATGCAACCGCAGTTGGTGGCGGTCACGTTGCAGCAGCCGGCGATCACGCTACTCGACGATGGCTGGCAAGCGGTTGGCATGGGCCGTACGGCCAGCGTCGACGTGCTGTTCGAGGGTGCGCTGGGCCGTTGTGTCGGTTTGCCCGGGCAATATGTCGACAGACCCGGCTTCTGGCACGGTGGGGCCGGGATTGCCGCGTGTTGGTACGGCGCCGCTCGTGCGCTTGCCGATTACCTTCGCCAACATTGTACGCAACCGTACTGCGACGCCCATGCCCAGGCGCATCTGGGAGCCGTCGATGCGGCGTTGTGCTGCGCTCGGGCAGCGCTTCGGGAAACCGCCCTCTGGATCGATGAAAACCCCCGGCGCTCGGCGCAACTTCCTGTCCGCCGACTGCGTGCCCAAGTAGAAGCGGCCGTCGACAGCGTGCTTGCACATGTCGCACGCGGGCTGGGTGCCACGCCATTGTGTCGTGACAGTCACTTCGCCAGGCTCGCCGCCGACTTGCCGGTATTCCTGCGACAGAGCCATGCCGAAAAGGACCTGGCGCAGCTTGGGCAGCAGGTCGCCGCGCAGCCGCTCGATGGGTGGGCGCTGTGATCGCCGGGCCGGCTTCTCAAGAAAACCTGATTCAGGGGAAGGGGACAACACTGGCCGAATGGCAGGCCAGTGACGGGTTGGCGCAGGTGCCAACCATCACTCATCGACAACTGGTGCCTGCGGGGCGGCGCCTGGTCGTCGTCGCCCCGCATCCTGACGATGAAGTCCTCGGGTGCGCCGGCATCCTCGCGGGAATGCAGGGCAACGAGGCCGACGTCCTGATGATTGCGGTCACTGATGGCGAAGCCAGCCACCCGCAATCGCGGCACTGGACGCCGACACGCCTGCGACGGCAGCGCCCGATGGAAAGTACCCTCGCGCTCGCCCGCATGGGGCTCGATGTCGATTTGCTGGACTGGCAACGCCTGGCGTTGCCCGACAGCGCTGTAGAAACGCAGGAGGCGTGGTTGGTCGAGCGGCTGGCGGCATTGATTCGCCCGGGCGATCGTGTGATCACCACCTGGCGCCGGGACGGACATTGCGATCACGAGGCGACCGGCCGCGCGACCGCCTGCGCGGTAGCCCGCCACCAGGCTTGCCTGATTGAAGTGCCGGTCTGGGCATGGCATTGGGCGCGCCCCAACGATGCCCGAGTCCCTTGGGCGCGGGCGCACAAATACCTGCTGGCCCCACACGTGTTGGCGCGCAAGCGCCAGGCCATCGCTGCCCATGCGTCGCAGGTCAGCCGCGACGGTCAGACACCCGCGGTGTTGAGCGGTGAAACCCTCGAACGATTGCTGCAGCCTTTTGAACTGGTGTTTTTATGAGCGTATCCCCCGACTACTTCGAACAACTGTTCGGGGCCAGCGATGACCCCTGGTCCTTCCGGACCCGCTGGTACGAAAAGCGCAAGCGCGAGCTGACGCTGGCCAGCCTGCCGCGCCAGCGCTATCAACGTGTGTTCGAGCCAGCCTGTGCCAACGGTGAACTCAGCGTACAGTTGGCCGGGCGCTGCGACGCGTTGCTGTGCCAGGACCTGAACGCGAAGGCGGTCGACCTGGCGCGCCAGCGCTTGAGTGGACTGCATCATGTCCACGTCGAGCAGGCGGGTATTCCCCGGCAATGGCCGGACGGTGACTTTGACCTCATCGTGCTCAGCGAAGTGGGGTACTTCCTCGATGTGGACGAGTGGCACCAGGTCATCGAAAACACCTTGCGCAGCCTCGGCCCGGCGGGCGGCGTGCTGGCCTGTCACTGGTTGCATCCGATCGAAGGTTGTTCGCAGGACGGTCGCGATGTTCATGCGGCGCTTGGCGAACGCCTGCACCTGCATCGTCTGGTGCGCCATGAGGACGCGGATTTCCTGCTCGAATACTGGAGCCGGACAGCAACCTCGATCGACCTTGCCGAAACCTGCCAGTCGTTACCCGGCCAGTGACTTCAGGTAGTCGCCAAAGCCTTCCCGGCACCGGCAATGCTGGCGAGCGCTGGTGGTGACCGGGTTGCCGGCCGTCCACATGATGCGCGCGCCGCTGCGTTCCAAGTCGGCGACCAGCTGCACATCTTCGTGGGCGGGCAAGGCCTGGAATCCGCCCGCCTTGCGATACGCCACAGAAGAGACGCCGAGGTTGGCCCCATGGATATGCCGATGGCCCTCAACGGGGTGGTAATTGGCGTGATAGCGCTCGCGCACTCGCTCCGAATGTTCGGACCAGTCGTTGACTTCGACCAGGCCACAGACCGCATCGGCGTTGAACCTGATCTGTTCAACCAGCCATGAATCGGGCACGACGCTGTCGGCATCGGTGAAGGCCAGCCAGCGAGCATCCGCCGCCAGCAAGTGTTCGGCGCCTTGCGCGCGGGTTTTTCCAACGTTGCGGTGGGTGCAGCTCAACGTCCATACGCCGTAGGCCTGGGCAATGTCCAGGGAAGTGTCCGTGCAGTCATCCAGGACGATCAGGATCCTGACTTCTTCACGGTCCAGGTCCTGGTGAAAAGCCGCCGCCAGCAGCGACTCGATGCATTCCTCAAGACGCTGTTCCTCGTTATGCACCGGGACAATCACTCCTATCATCTGCAGCTCTCCATGGGACGTTCACCGTAACCTGGCTTTTCGATGTCGACCGGGATCAATGGCCATTGGTTGCAACTGTTTGTGCACAAAGGTAATCACCGATGGCGGGCAACCATCGATCAGGTGCCGTCGATGAAAAAATGAACCGCCGCATCTGCGCTGCGCCCTTAGTCATAAGCACTGGTAGAGGCAATGGGCGTGAACGAACGGACGATTTTCACCGGGTGTGCCGGCTGGAGCCTGGGCAGGGAACATTCAGCCGCCTTTACAGCTGAAGGCACCCACTTGCAGCGCGACTGAACTGCGCCGAGATCAACAGCTCGTTCTATCGCCCGCATCGCCAGCAAACCTACCAGCGCTGGGCGGCCAGCGTGCCGGTCGGTTTTCGTTTCAGTGTCAAGGTGCCCAAGCTGATCAGCCATGTGCAGCGCCTGCAGGCCTGTGATCAGGCGCTCGATGAGTTCGTGCTGCAATGCTCCGGCCTGGGTGATCGCCTGGGCTGCCTGCTGGTGCAGCTACCGCCGTCGCTGGCATTTGACGAGTCGGTCGTCGAAGCATTTTTCATCAGCCTCAGGCGGTGCTTTCCAGGACCTGTGGTGCTCGAGCCCCGACACGAGTCCTGGACCGGTGCCGAGGCACTGTTGGTGCACTATCACATCGCGCAGGTTGCGGTGGACCCTTCGCGTATCAGCACTGACTCGACACCACGGGGATGGCCGGGGCTCAAATACTGGCGCCTGCATGGATCGCCGCGCATCTACTACAGCCCTTATGAATTGCCACGCCTGGAACGCCTGGGGGTCGAGCTGCAAACAGCCACTGCCGAAGGACAGTCAGCCTGGTGCATCTTCGACAACACCGCCAGCGGCGCGGCACTGGGCAATGCCTTGACGTTGGCGCAATGCCTGGATCCGCACTAAACCCCTTTGGTGGACGGCAACAGGATCGTCAGGATGCCCAGCAGCGGCAGGAACGAACACAGCGTATACACGTATTCGATGCCGTGGATATCCGCCAGGTGCCCGAGCAGCGCGGCGCCGATGCCGCCAAAACCGAACATCAGGCCGAAGAAAACCCCGGCGATCATGCCGACGTTGCCGGGCACCAGTTCCTGGGCGAAGACCACGATGGCCGAGAAGGCCGAGGCGAGGATGAAGCCGATGACCATGCTCAGCACGCCCGTCCAGAACAGGTCGACATGGGGCAGGGCGAGGGTGAAGGGCGCCGCTCCGAGAATCGAGAACCAGATCACTTGCTTGCGCCCGATCCGGTCACCGATCGGCCCACCGAAGAAGGTGCCGGCTGCCACGGCGCCGAGAAACAGGAACAGGTACAGTTGCGAGCTGGCCACCGACAGGTCGAACTTCTCGATCAGGTAGAACGTGAAGTAGCTAGTGAAGCTGGCCATGTAGAAGTACTTGGAGAACACCAGCAATGCCAGGACCACCAGGGCAAAACTCACCCGTTGTCTCGACAAGCCATGGGTTGCCTGGGTGCCCTGCTTGAGCTTGAACAGGTTCAGATGGTTGCGGTACCAGCGGCTCAGGCCGTATTGCACGAGGATGGCGAATACTGCGAACAGCCCGAACCAGGCGACGTTGCCCTGGCCATAAGGGATGACGATGGCCGCTGCCAGCAGTGGACCAAAAGCACTGCCGGCATTACCCCCGACCTGGAAGGTCGACTGGGCCAGACCGTAGCGACCACCCGAGGCCAGGCGCGCAACCCGGGAAGTCTCCGGGTGGAAGGTCGACGAGCCAATGCCCACCAGCGCCGAGGCCACGAGAATCGCCCCGAAGCTGCCGACCATTGCCAGCATCAGGATGCCGACCAGGGTACAGACCATACCGGCCGGCAACAGCCACGGCTTGGGGTGGCGGTCGGTGTAGTAACCAACCCAGGGTTGCAGCAGCGAGGCGGTCAATTGAAAGGTCAGGGTGATCAGGCCGACCTGGGTGAAGGTCAGGCCGTACGTGGCCTTGAGCATCGGGTAGATCGACGGCAGCACGGCCTGGATCAGGTCATTGATCAGATGCGCCAGGGCACAGGCACCGATGACGCGCATCACCAGCGGGCTGGCTTGGCTGGCCACTGAAGCTGTCGCCGTGGGGGAAGTAGTGGTACTGATGGACATGGGATCCTTCCAGAAAAAACGTAAGACGGGGGCTCGGTGCCAGGCACAAAAGCGCTGCCCATTTCAGGGTTCGGCGTTATCCTAGGGACCGTCCGATTGCCTGTCTCACGCAATTCGGGAGTCGACTATCGTAAAAAGGGCATCATGATCAAGTCGCTGGAAGAATTCCTCAGAGAGATCGACGACCGAGCCTGCGATGTGAGCAGCAGCGCCACCGACTACCCGGAAAACTGGGTGATCGAAGCGCACTCCCATCAAGCCCACCAGTTGATCTACGCTATCGAGGGCGTGATGGTGGTGCACTCGGGATTGAGCCAGTGGACGGTACCGCCCAGCCGCGGGATATGGATGCCGAGCAGGCACATTCACTCGATTCGCTGCGTCGGCCCGTTGAAGATGCGCAGCCTGTTCGTGCGTCCCGAAGCGTTTGCGGACATGCCGACTGAACCCAGGGCGGTGAGTATTTCGGCGTTGCTCAGTGAGTTGATCAAGGTCTCGGTGGCTATCACCTCACCTTACGACGCGGATTCGCGCGAAGGCCGGGTCATGCGCCTGATCCTCGATGAACTGAGGATATTGCCCACCTTGCCGCTGCATCTGCCTCAGCCCTCGGACCCACGGATCAAGGTGGTGTGTTCAGCGTTGCAACGCGATCCCGGCGATTGTTCGACCCTGGCGCACTGGAGCGCACGCCTGGACCTCGATGAGAAAACCATCCAGCGCCTGTTCCGCAAGGACACCGGGATGACCTTCGGCCAATGGCGCCAGCAGGCGCGGTTGCTACTGGCCCTGGAGCGCATCGCCGTGGGCGAGAAGATCATCGACATTGCCGGGGAACTGGGCTACGACAGCCCCAGTGCGTTCACCAGCATGTTCAAGAAACAGTTCGGCAAGACCCCCAGTCATTTCTTCAGGTGAGGTCTTGCCGGTTTTTTCAGCCGCCAATGCACTCAGATGCTTTTGGCGCCAACGTGCAGAATGAATGGCAAGACGTCAGCCGTGGTAACGACATACCGCGGCCATCGGGTTTTTGCTGCCGGCCACAACAATCCCGCCCGCTTCTTGAATGGCCATGCTGTTGGTGTAATTGAGGATGCCGTCGATGCCGGTATCGGAGAGTCCATCAATACCGAATGTGCGGTCCATTAAACCCTGGGGCGTTACCCTTCCCACCAGGCCCAGTGCGCGGGTGTTCAGTTCACCGGCCACGACGATGGCCTGTTCGGCGTCCAGTCGGGCGCTTTTGAGGTGCAGACTCTGGAACGGGCGTTCAATGGTCACGGGTAGGGCATTGTTGAACGTGTTGTCCGGCTTGCCGTCGGCCAAGGTGCGTGTGACATAGCCCTTGCGGGTAGACGCCACCGAGAACCAGCCGACCGCAACCGGCTTGTCGTCCGGTTGCAGGAGCAGTTGCGTGAGTGTCACCGGCCCGGCAGCTTGTGCAAGCACGGCAAAACCGTCGGTTCCAAACGACGAATCGATTTGCCCGGTCGGGGTGAACGCGGCGAGAAAGGCACGATTGGGGGCAGTGCCGACAACAATGAAATTTCCGTTTTGCCGGACGGCGAGCCCGATGGATGCGGTGTTTTGCGCATCGAACTGGAAGAACACATAGCCCTGTTCGTTGAAGCGTGTGTCCAACTGGCCGGCAGGCGTCAGTTGAATCAACAAGCCTTGATTGGCGTAGGGGCGAAATGTCCCGCTGTTGAAGGCAAAGAGAATTCGGTCGTCGTTGGCGTCGACGACATAGACGCTAGCCCCATCGCTGGTTTGCTGTGGGGTGATATCCGATGATGGTTGCGCGGTGGGCAGTGGTTCCTTGAAAACATATACCCCGTCATTGCCGAAAAGAAGATCAATGGAGCCGCCAGCGTTGAAGCGAGCTACCGCAGGGTAGTAGAGGGTTGCCGGGCTTCCTTCTTGAACGTAGCCCGTCACCAGCAATTTATCGCCGCTCAGCTCAGTGATGCCGGTAGGGGTGGACCGGACTGGGCTGCCTGCGAACCCCCAACGCAGATATCCGCCTGTACCGAATGAGGTGTCGAGCAGGCCGTTTTTTTCCAATCGGAACAGTTTGAAGTCGTTGCCGTCCGCCAACACGCCAATGATTTTCCCTTGGTGAGGGCCGGGGGCTTTCAGGACGGCGATGGCTTTTACGTCGGATCCTTCCAGGATTGTCGTGCCGTCAGTGCCGAAGCTGCGATCCAGATGACCGGCAGGGGAGGTAAGAGTCGACATGATGCTTCTCCAATAGTGAGGCTCAAGCACCCCCGATGGGTACTCAAGCCCCAGCCATTTAATCGGAGATGAATCGGAGGGCCTACTGACACAAATGACAGGTTTGCGATGTTTCGCAGCCTATTTCGCCAGCGCCAGGCGACCCTGAAAACTCCTCCATGGCATCCAGCAACGCCGCGTGGAAGTACGCCTTCGATGCCCGGTCGCAGAGTATGAACAAGCGTGGCTGTTGCGCCGACGTGGCATTGACCACGATCACGTTGATGCGCGCCGCCGAGGTTTGCGCCACGGCACCGGGGCCGAACACCTGGGGGGTCATGTCGACGCCGCAGAGTTTGGCCATGACTTCGGGCAATTGTTCACCGCTCAGCTGGAACCAGGCATGGCTGTCCTGGCGTGGCAGCAGGTAGTTGGCTTGATGGTCCAACTCCCAGCGGGCCTCTTCGTCGGCGATGCGTTGGCCCTGGTCTTGCGCACTGCCCAGCAGCAGGTATTCGGTCTGGGACAAACGCACGGCGTAGCTGCCGTCAACCTGGGTGACGGCGTGGTTGGGCGCGTCTGGCAGCACGAAGTCCCGACTCTGCAAATAGCGCGCACTGTCGGCGCCGCGAAATCCGACCCGGGGCAGGTCGGTCAGATCCGTCAGCGCACAGGTGGGCAGGAGGGCGAGGGCCGGCTGCCCGGCGCTGTGTTGTTGTCTCAGGCTGGTCATGGCTCAAAGCTCCTGGCGCAGGTTGGAAGGGTCGAAAAAGGGCAACGGCACCACATCGGCATGGACCACACGCCCACCTTCGACACGGATCGCAATCCGTTGCCCAGGTGTGCTTTGGTCGATGCCGGCGTACGCCAGGCCAATGATCTTGCCCAGGCTCGCCGAGTACTCGCAGGACGTGACGTTGCCGCTGATGTCCGGGCCGTTGAGCACCAGATGACCTTCCAGCGGTTGCGCGCTGCCCTTGGGCAAGGTGAAACCCACCAATTTGCGTGTTTGCGGCTGGGCTTCGAGGATGTCCACCGAGCGACGCCCGACGAAGAACGGCTTGTTGCGATTGACGGCCCAGCCCATGTCGATTTCCATGGGGTGGGTCATGCCGTCGGTGTCCTGGCTGATGATCACATGGCCTTTTTCCAGGCGCAGCAAACGCTGGGTCTCCACGCCGAAAGGGCGAATGTCATGGGCCTTGCCGGCTTCCATCAGCGCGTCCCACAGCGCCAGGCCATGGCGCGCCGGCACGTGGATTTCATAACCCAGTTCGCCGACAAAACCGACTCGCAACAGCCGCGCCTTGATCCCGGCCACGGTGCCTTGACGCACGCCCAGGTAGGGAAACGCTTGAGCGCTAAGTTTGAGGTCGGTGCAGACCTTCTCCAGCACTTTGCGCGAGTCGGGACCGGCGACATTGACCGCGCAGATCGCCGCCGTGACGTTGGCGACATCCACGTCCAGGCGCCATTGCGCGTTCCACTTGAGCATCTGCTGGTAGATGCGATCCACGCCGCTGGTGGTGGCGGTGACGTAGAAGTGATTGTCGGCGAAACGTGCGCAGACGCCATCGTCGATCACCACTCCGTGTTCATTGGTCATCAGCGCATAGCGGGAGCGACCGATCGGCTGCTTGAGGAAGGCGAAGGTGTACATCCGGTTGAGCAGTTCGGCGGCGTCCGGGCCACGCACATCAAGCCCGCCCAAGGTTGAGACGTCGATGATCCCGACCTTGTTGCGCACATGCAGCGCTTCGGCCTGCATGCATGCCTCGCGGTCCCGGGCATTGCCGTAGTAGGCCGGACGCTGCCAGATGCCGGCCGGCATCATCTTCGCGCCGGCTTGCAGGTGCCGGGCATGCATAGGTGTCTGTCGATACGGATCGAACGCGCGACCGGCCACATGGGCCAGTTTTTCCGCGACAAAGGGCGGGCGCGCGGTGGTCACGCCGGTTTCGCTGATGTTGCGCTGGGTCGCCCAGGCCACCAGGCGCGCGGTCGGCAGGGCCGAGTGACGCCCTTGCGAGGGGCCCATGCCCACGGTGGAATAACGCTTGACCAGCTGCACGTCGCGATAACCGATGCGCGTGGCATTGACGATGTCCGCCACTTGCAGGTCCTCGTCGAAATCGACGAAGTCCTTGCCCTTGGGGTGGGGGAAGATCGGCCAGTTGAAGTTGACCCGTACCTCGCTGCCCAAGGGCGCCCGGTGCACACCGACTGCCAGCCCCAGCGCAGCGGCGGCGTCGGCACCGGCGTTGACGCCGTCGGCGATCACGTTGTCGAGGCGGTGACGGCCATTCACCGAGCCTGCGACCGCAAGGTTCTGCGGCAGTCCGCTGAGGGTGAACTCGGCGCGCTGATCGTCGTAGGCCAGCTTGCCGCCGGCCTGGCACAGCAGTTGATAGACCGGCATGTAGCCGGCGGACATGCACAACAGGTCGCAATCCAGGCGTTGCCCGCTCTCGGCGACCTGGCCCTGGGCGGTGATCTTGCGCACGTCGACGCCATTGACATGGCGCAGGCCTTTTTCGTGCAGCGCTTCATACACGGTACTGTTGAGCTGGCAGGCAATCTTGCGTTGCGCCAGCGCGCCCAGTAGGGCCACGTCGCCCGGGCCTTGGCGCATGTCCACCACCGCGGCGACTTCGACGCCCTGGTCAAACAAGTCCAGCGCGGCGAGGTAACCGTCATCGTTGCCGGTCAGCACCACCGCGCGTTTGCCCGGCTTGACCGCGTACAGCTTCATCAGGCGCTGCGCGGCGCTGGTCAGCATTACGCCGGGCAAGTCGTTGTTGCGAAACACCACCGGCTGGTCGAACGCCCCGCTGCACACCAGGCACTGTCGGGCGCGCACCTTGTACATGCGTTTTCCTTGAATCACCGGCAGGTAATTGTCGGTGAACCAGGCGTTGCAGGTCGCCTCGGTGAGGATGCGAATATTGGCGTGCTGTTGCACCGCCGCGAGCAATTCGCGGCGCAAGGCGTCGGCGCGAATGCCGGCGATGTCGAAGCGGGCATAGGTTAGCGAACCGCCGAGGACCGGCTGTTGCTCGATGAGCAATACCTTGGCCCCGGCATTGGCCGCGGTCAGGGCCGCGTGCAGTCCGGCGGGACCGGCGCCGATCACGGCCAGGTCGGTGAACAGGTAGGCCTTGTCGTAATATTCGGGCTTGAACATCAGGTCGAGTACGCCCAGGCCGGCCTTCTTGCGAATGATCGGTTCCCAGACTTTCCACATGCCCCTGGGCTTGTAGAACGAGCGGTAATAGAAGCCCACCGGCATGAATCTGGAGAACTTGCCCAGATAAGCATCCCGGTCGTTGTCCAGTGAGCCGTTGACGTTCTGCGCCGTCACCTGCAAGCCGGCAACCAGCGCATGGGCATCGGCCAGTACGTTGGGTTCCTGGGGCAATTGCACCAGGCTGTTGGCGTCCTGCCCGGCCATGGTCAACGGGCCACGTGGGCGGTGGTACTTGAACGAGCGGGAAATCAGGAAGCGTCCGTTGGCGAGCAGGGCGCTGGCGATGCTGTCGCCCTGCAAGCCCTGATAGGGTTGGCCGTCGAAACTGAAATCGAGCGGCTGGTTACGGTCGATCAGCAGGCCCATCGGGGCGGGTAGGCGGTTCATCCGGCGATCTCCTTGGCGGCGTTGAAGTCGACGCGGGCAGTGAAAAATTCTTTAGGGTCGAAAGTGCGCAGGATTTCGTCGGTGACGGTGTGGCGTTCGGCGAGAAACCAGTAGCTCGACGGCGTGTGCATCCACCATTCGCGCACCACGCCGGCGAGGTTGTCGGTGTTGAACACGTAGTCGGCCCACTCGGCATCGCTGCAGCGCAGTGCATCGGGCATCGGCTTGAATTCGCCGCCATAAGTGAATTCGCTGATATTGCGTGGCCCGTTGAGCGGGCAATTGATAATTTTCATGGTCCGCTCTGCCTCAGTGACTGGCCGCCGTGGCGCCCATTTCGTTGACTTGCCGGAAGGTCGAGAAGCGCTCCAGGCCGAAGGGCTTGATCAACTCCGGTACCTTGCCGCCGCTGGCCACCAGTTCAGCCATGGTCTTGCCGCAGACAGGCGTCGCCTTGAAGCCCCAGGTGCCCCAACCGGCGTCCAGGTAGTAATTCTTCACCGGCGACAGGCCCATGATCGGGCTGTAGTCCGGGGTCATGTCGGTGATCCCGGCCCACTGGCGCATCAGCTTGGCGTTGGCCAGGAACGGGAACATTTCGATGGCGTGGGCCAGCAGGCTTTCCTTCAGGTCCAGGGTCGATCGGGTGTTGAACAGCGGGTACGGATCGGAGCCACCGCCGAACACCACTTCGCCGCGGCTGGTCTGTTGCACGTAGCAGTGCAGCGCCGACGAGCTCACCAGCGGATCGAGGAAGGGTTTGAAGGGCTGGGTGACCATGGCTTGCAGCGGGAAGGTCTGGATCGGCGAGCGAATCCCGGCCTTGGCCATCAGCAGTGAGCTGTGCCCGGCAATCGCCTGCACTGCACAGCCACACTTGATGGTGCCGCGGTTGGTCTTCACGGCGGTGATGGCGTCGTTCTCGATGATCAGGTCCTGCACCTCGGTGAGCTGATGGATTTCCACCCCGCGCTTCGCCGCTTGCTTGGCGTAGCCCCAGGCCACCGCGTCGTGGCGCGCGGTGGCGCCGTCGATGTGCCAGAGACCGGCGATCACGGGCAGGTGGCCGGGGTCGAGGTTGAGGCTGGGCACCAGTTCGCGGATCTGCTGGCGGTCGATCATTTCAGTGCGACCGCCGAAGTGCTTGTTGACCTCGGCCCGCTGGCGGAACGAACGCACGGTGGCATCGTTGTGGGCCAGGGTCAGTTGGCCGCGTTCGGAGTACATGATGTTGAAGTCGAATTCGTTGGACAGGCCCTGGAACATTCGCACCGATTCGGCATAGAAACGCACGCCTTCGCTGGTCAGGTAGTTGGAGCGGATCACTGCGGTATTGCGCGCGGTGTTGCCACCGCCCAGGTAGGACTTTTCCAGCACGGCGATGTTGGTGATGCCGTGATACCTGGCGAGGTAATAAGCGGTGGCCAGGCCATGGCCACCGGCACCGATGATCACCACGTCATAGCTTGATTTCAATTCACGCGGCGGCGGCAAATCCACTTCCACCGGGTACTCGGAACTCAGCCCGTACTTCAAGAGATTGAATGGCATACGGCCTCCGATAGGCTGTGCTGTTGCATAAGGGCTGCGGTCACGGTGTTTTTCATCAGGAAGGCAATGGTCATCGGCCCGACACCACCGGGTACCGGGGTGATCGCCGCGACCTGGGGCAGGGCGCTGTCGAAGTCGACATCGCCGACCAGGCGGCTGCGACCGGCGTCGTCGATACGATTGATGCCGACATCGATCACCACTGCACCGGGCTTGAGCCAACTGGCATCGATCAATCGCGGACGACCCACGGCGGCAATCACGATGTCTGCCTGACGGCAGAGCGCCTGCGGATCGGGGCTGCGCGAATGCAAGACCGTCACCGAGCAGTCGGCCTTGAGCAATAGCGCCGCCATGGGTTTGCCGACGATGTTCGATCGGCCGATCACCACTGCATGCTTGCCGCGCAGATCGCCGCAGGTCTGCTCCAGCAGGTACAGGCAGCCACTGGGTGTGCAGGGCGCGAGCACGGTGCGTCCCTGGCTGAGGCCACCCACGTTTTCACTGTGGAAGCCGTCGACGTCCTTGCCTGGGACGATCGCCTGCAGCGCCCGCAGTTCATCGACCTGGGCCGGTAGCGGCAATTGCAGGAGAATGCCGTGGATCGAGCCATCGGCATTCAGCCTGGCGATCAGGTCAAGCAGCTGTTCGGTGCTGGTGTCTGTGCCCAGCCGATGTTCCAGGGAGCGGATGCCGACCTCTTCTGCGCGCAGAATCTTGTTGCGCACATACACCTGGCTGGCCGGGTCGCTGCCGACCAGGATCACCGCCAGGGCCGGCTGGATGTCTTGCGCGCGCAGGCGCTCGACGTCCTTGCGAACCTCGATCAACACCCGCGCGGCGGCGGCTTTGCCGTCAATCAGTCGGGGTGTGTTCACCGGAAAATCACCGTTCTGTCCTGATTGAGGAAAACCCGGTGCTCCAGGTGGTACTTGACCGCCTTGGACAGGGCCACGGTCTCGGTGTCACGCCCGGTGGCCACGAGGTCATCCGGCAGGTAGACGTGATCGACGCGCTGCACCTCCTGTTCGATGATCGGCCCCTCATCGAGATCACTGGTGACATAGTGGGCGGTGGCGCCGATCAGCTTCACGCCGCGCTGGTACGCCTGGTGATACGGCTTGGCGCCCTTGAAACCGGGCAGGAACGAATGGTGGATGTTGATTGCCCGACCGGACAGTTGCCGGCACAGGTCGTCGGAGAGGATCTGCATGTAGCGCGCCAGTACCACCAGCTCGGTGCCAGTGTCGTCGACCACCTTCATCAGCTCGGCTTCCTGGCGGGTCTTGGTGTCCTTGGTGACTGGCAAGTAGATGAAGCGAATGCCCTCGCGTTCGGCCATGGGCCGCAGGTCGAGGTGGTTGGAGACGATGGCGGTGATGGTCATGTCCATCTCGCCCTTGTGGTAGCGGTAGAGCAGGTCGGTCAGGCAGTGGTCGAACTTGCTCACCATCAGCAGCACGCGCATCGGTTCGCGAGTGTCATGCAGTTCCCAGCGCATGTCGAAGGCCTGGGCGACATCGCTGAAACCGTCCTTGATCTGCTGGATATCCCCTGCGTGGCCATCGTTGAAACGGAACACCGCACGCATGAAAAAGCGCCCGCTGAAATCGTCGTCGAATTGCGCCATCTCCCCGATGTAGCAACTGTTGTCCGCCAGGTAGGTGGTGACGGCAGCGACAATGCCGGACACCGCGGGACAGGTGATCTTGATGATGAAATGGTTTTTTTCGTGTTGCATGACACGTCCTCGGGATGATGGCGGCAGCTCATCGCATAGCGAAAAAATGTCAGCGGACAGCGAGGCTCATTCCATGAGCGCGGTTTCGTGTCAGGAATAATATATTCCTGTTAGTGGCTTTATAGGGGAAATGCAGGGGGCACGTCCAGAGGTTTTGTGAAAGTTTTTTAACTGCTGGGAATTTTATTGGGCAACCCGACGTGCCCTGTAGGAGCGAGCATGCTCGCGAAAAACCCGAGAACACCGCGGGGCGTCAGGCTCCTCACAACCACCCTGGCCACACCGCTTGCGCGCATGAAATTAAACCTGTATTTTTTCATGAAATTAAAACTATAAAATTTCATGGAGCCGGTATGTTTCAGCAATCCACCCAGCATGTCGCCAGCTATTACGCCCATACGTGCGCCGATCGCCTGGTCAATCGAGCGGCGTTGGAGGGCGAGCAGGACACCGACGTGCTGATCATCGGTGCCGGCTTCAGCGGTTTGCACACGGCGTTGCGCCTGGCCCTGGCCGGCAAGCGCGTGACACTGCTGGAGGCCAGCCGGGTCGCCTGGGCCGCGTCGGGACGTAATGGCGGCCAGGCCATACTCGGTTGGTCCTGCGACATGCCGCCGCTGGAAGCCGCACTGGGCCATGAGCGCGCGCGGCGGTTGTGGGACGGCATGCGCTGGGCGGCAAAAGAGGTGCGCGAATTGCCCAGGCGCCATGGTTTCGATTGCGACTACCGGCCCGGGCACCTCTGGACTTCGGTGATGCCACGGCGGGTGGGGTTGTTGACCGAGTGGCAGCACGAGGCCAGCCACAAATGGGGGCATGACGGTTTGCGCTTCATCGAGCGCGCCCAGTTGCCCGAATGGGTGGCCAGCGAGCGTTACCAGGCCGGTTTGTACGACCCCGAAGGCGGGCATTTGAACCCGCTGAAACTGGCACTGGGACTGGCCGCCGCGATCGAGCAGGCCGGTGGTGTGATTCATGAACAAAGCATGGCGTTGAATTATCGCGAGGACTCGAACGGCTACGTGGTGACGACTGAACGCGGACACATTCGCGCCGATGTCCTGGTATTGGCCTGCAATGCCTATCTTGACCGGCTCGACCCACAGCTATCGAGTTGCGTACTACCCGTTGGTACCTATCAGGTGGCCACGGCGCCGATGTCCGAGGCCCAGGCAGCCGCTCTGCTACCCAGCAATGTCTGCGTCACCGACAACCAGTTCGTGCTCGACTATTTCCGCCGCACGCCAGACAACCGGCTGCTGTTCGGCGGCGGTTGCACCTATCTGGGGGGCATGCCCAAGGACATCGCCGGTGCCACACGGCCGTGCCTGGAAAGGGTGTTCCCCCAATTGAAAGGCATTGAATTGGAGTTTGCCTGGGGCGGTCACATCGACCTGACGCTCAAACGCACGCCCGACATCGGTCGGCGCGGTGACTTGTATTGGTTGCAGGGCTATTCCGGGCACGGCGTGCTGCCGACCCTGGCCGGGGCACGGGCGGTGTCTGACGCTATTCTCGGCCAGCCGGATGAGCTGGGGCTGTACCAGGGTTTGACCAACCCCAGTTTTCCCGGCGGCAAATACATGGCAGCACCGCTGGAAGCCATCGGCAAAGCCTGGTACAGGCTGCGCGACAGCATTTGAATCGGCCACTTCTGGAAGCCTTTAGATGGACATGCAAGAAGAGATTTCGGCGCTGGCGATCCTGATCCAGGACCTGCGCAAGCACAAGAAGTACACCTTGAAGGATCTGGCCGACAAGATCGGCCGCTCCGTGGGTTTTCTTTCCCAGGTCGAACGCGGCTTGTCCCGCCCGACGGTGGCGGACCTGACCGCCATCAGCGAGACCCTCGGCGTGCCGACCACCTATTTCTATAGCCTGCCCAAACCCATGGCCCTACCGTGGGTGACCCGGCCGGATGAGCGCCGCACGTTGTATTACGCCGATGGCATCACCGACATCATGGTCTCGCCAAAGATGCGTGCGTCCTTTTCCATGCTCGAAAGCCAGCTGGAGCCCGGTGCCAGCAGCGGCGACCGGCACATGAAGGACAGCTCGGAGCAGGGCGGCTATGTGCTGGAAGGGGAACTGACCCTGTGGCTCGACCAGAACGAACCGGTGACCCTGCACGCTGGCGACAGTTTTCAACTGGCCAGTCATGCCCACTGCCGCTACGGCAACCTCTCAGACCAAATGACCCGCGTACTTTGGGTCTACACCTGATAAAAACAACAAGGAACAAAACGATGGATGCTGTGTGCTCTGATTTGTTGGCCGAAGTGCGTGGGTTTCGTCAGCGCTACCCCGATGTGCGCTTCGTCGACCTGATATCCCTGGACATTCCGGGGCATTTCTACGGCAAGCGCTACCCGATCGAAATGCTCGAAAAAGTCGCCGCCGGCAGCGCCCTCAAGTTGCCGCAAAACTGCGTGTTGCTCGGCACCCAGGGCGGGCTGTTCAAGATTGGCGACTACTGCTTCAACGATGGCGATCCGGACGCGCTGCGTCGCCTGGTACCGGGCACGCTCAAGTTGGTGAGTTGGGAGAAGCAACCGCTGGGGCAGATGTTGATTACTTCCGATGGCACGGAAAAACCGATCGTCTTCGAACCCCGTGAAGTCCTGGCGCAGGTGTTGGCGCGGCTTGGAAGCAAAGGCATTTTTCCGGTGGTGGCGTTCGAACTTGAGTTCTACCTGTTCGACAGTCAGTTGCGCGATGGCTTGCCGCAGTTTGCCCGCGACCCGCTGACCGGCGATGCGGACGATCAGCCGAACATGCACATTGAACGCCTCTCGCGATTTGCCCCGGTGCTCGACGAAATGGTCGAGACCGCGCGTGCGCAAGGCATCGATGCGACGGTGATCACCGCCGAATTGGGCCCCGGTCAGTTCGAGATCAATTTCGGTCATCTGGACGATGGTCTGCGCGCTGCCGACTGGGCTGCGTTGTTCTGCCGCAGCACGCGAGGCGTGGCACTCAAGCACAACTACCGCGCCAGTTTCATGGCCAAGCCTTACCTGCAGCACCCCGGCAGCGGCATGCATGTGCACGTGAGTCTTTACGACAAGGCCGGCAACAACCTGCTGGCGGCGAACGGGCAACGCGCGTTGCGCCATGCGGTGGCCGGTTGCCTGGATGTGTTGCCGCACTGCATGCCGATTTTCGCGCCAAACCACAACGCGTTGCGCCGCTTGAGCGCCACGGTCAACGTCGCCTCGCGCGCCAGTTGGGGTTTCGAGGATCGAGACGCATGCCTGCGGGTGCCGGAGTCTGACGCCAGGAACCTGCGGGTCGAACATCGCCTCGCTGGCGCCGATGCCAACCCGTATCTGGTGCTCGCCGCGATCCTGGTGGGCCTGGAACAAGGCCTTGAACAGGAGCGCGAGCCGATCGCCCCACTCAACGATGACCGCAACAGCGGCATCGACTTTCCGCTGGAAATGCTCGACGCCGTGCGAGCCATGCAAGGCCATCAAAAACTGCGTGAAGGTTTGGGCGCGGAATTCGTCGATGTGTATTGCGAGAACAAGCGGCAGGACCACTTGGCGTTCCTGAACGACATCAGTGCACGGGAATATCGCTGGTTCCTGTAGTTAAGGTTATTTCGAGGTTAACCGTAAAAAATATCTGGTTATTTAACAGGTTACAGATTTTAGTAACTGAACGGTTAATCAGAATATCTTGTTACAGGGCGAAACATTGCGTAATATCCGCCCCGCGTTCACCACCACGGTTTATGCATTTTTAAGTCCCGGGCGTCCATCAGCTGCCCGGGATTTTTTTTGCCTGAAATTCGGTGTCATTCAGTTGGTTTCTCTGTAGGAGCGAGCATGCTCCGGGCGGCGTTCCGACGATGGACGTCAACGATGACGCGGGATACCTGCGGCGCAGACGTAAAAAAGCCCGGCTGATCAGGCCGGGCTTTTTGTGGGTGCGGTGAAGCGATGGGTTCAGGCGACGGTGTTGCCTTGCAGGCGGTCCGAGCCATCGGCAGCGACGGTGTTGCCTTGCAGGCGGTCGGAGCCATCGGCGGCGACGGTGTTGCCTTGCAGGCGATCCGAGCCATCGGCGGCGACGGTGTTGCCTTGCAGGCGGTCAGAGCCATCGGCGGCGACAGTGTTGCCTTGCAGGCGATCCGAACCATCGGCAGCGACGCGATTCTCGATCAGGCGATCCGAACCGCCTTCAGCTACACGATTCTCGATCAAACGATCCGAACCACCTTCAGCCACTCGGCTTTCAATCAGACGATCCGAGCCACCTTCCGCCACGACAGGCTGAACAGAGGTTGCGGCAAAAGCGTTAATTGCGAAAACCGAGAAAGCGATGCTGAGGAGGGTTTGGCGTTTCATGATCGTGTGCTCCGGGGTGTTGTTGGTTGGTATGGAGCTGATGTTACGCCGTGGAATTTTTAAGAGAACTTCATTGAGTTAATGGTGACTATTGACGCAGTCAATGATCGCTAGCGCGAAATGAGCCCGTGATCGATCGCGTATTTGACCAGCGCTGCCGGCTTGTCGATGTTGAGCTTGCGCCGAATGCTCAAGCGGTGTGTCTCCACCGTGCGCACGCTGATATCCAGTTCCCGTGCCATTTCCTTGTTGTTCAGCCCTTGTGCCATCTTCGACAAAACCTGGCTTTCACGGGGGGTCAGTTCGTTGTCGGTGTTTTTGTCGGCGATCAGCCGCTGGGCGATGTCGGCGCTGTAGAAGGTCCCGCCGCTGGAGATGGCTTCGATGGCCGCGATGATTTCCCGTGAAGGGGCATTCTTCAACACGTAGCCACTGGCGCCCGAGCGCAGTGATTCACTCACGTACTCATAGTTATCGTACATGCTCAGCACCAATACCTTTAGCGACGGGTACTGGCTGCGCAGCACGCGGGTCAGTTCCAGGCCGTTGATGTCCGGCAGGCTGATGTCGACCAGCAGCAGGTCGGGCTGGCAGCGTCCGACCATCTCCATGGCTTCGGCGCCACTTTCGGCTTCGCCAACCACTTCCAGGGGGGCCATGACGGACAGCAGCGCCTTTATTCCGTCACGGACCAGGGCGTGATCGTCGACCAGGGCGACGCGGATCGGGGAGGGCAGGTTCATTGCAGGCTTCACTCTTGTTTTTGGGGCATCAGCGTTTGCTGGCAGGCAGCTTCATCGGTAGCAGAACATCCAGCTCACTGCGTCCGGGCGTCGAGATCAGTTCGAAGCGGCCACCAAAATGTTCGACGCGTTCACGAATATTACGCAAGCCAATGCCGACGTGGCGACGTTCGACCTGGGCGACGTTGAAACCGACTCCGTCGTCGACCACCGTCAGCCGCACCGATTGTTCGCAGCCGCGCAGCGTAATGGATACGTGCCTGGCCCGGGCGTGGCGCTCGATATTGGTCAGGCCTTCCTGGACGATGCGAAACAACGAGACCGCTGCGCCGTCGACCAGTTGGCAGTCGAACTCATTGTCGTCATAGGTCACGGTAAGGCCGCTGCGCTGTTCGAACTCAGCGGCCAGTTGACCGATTGCCGCCGACAGGCCGAGCGTATCGAGCAACGATGAGCGCAAGTCGTGGGAGAGGCTGCGCACTTCGCCAATCGCATCACCCAGGCGCGCGGTGGCATCCCTCAACGCGCCCAGGCCCTTGTCGTGGTTTTGCCCGCTTTCCAGCAAGTGGCTGGCGAGTTCGAACTGAAACTTGATCGAGACCAGCACCTGGCTGATGCCGTCGTGCAGCTCGCGGGACACCCTCGAGCGCTCTTCCTCCTGCAGGCTGACAATCCGCTGGGTCAGGCGCTGCAGTTTCTTGTCCGCCAGGCGATGTTCGCTGACATTGAGGGTCATGCCGGTGGCGAAGACAAACAGCACCGCCACCAGCGCCACCACGGCAATCGCCACCATGGTCTTGCGGATGCCCTGGGCCACTTCGGCTCGTGCTTGCTGGGTGGCGCGCTCGACATCTTCAAGGTAAATGCCGGTACCGAGCATCCAGCCCCAGCGATCGAGCATGACCACATAGGCCAGTTTGTCGGTCACCTGGCCGGAGGAGGGTTTGTTCCAGGCGTAGCGTTGGAAACCTTCGCCCGATTGCGCACTCTTGAGCAGCGCCTGGATCACCGGCAGGCCGTGCGGGTCTTTCATGTCCCACAGGTATTTGCCCACCAGCTCCGACTGGCGCGCGTGCATCAGGCTGCGGCCTTCATGGTCGTAGACGAAGAAATAGCCATTGATGCCAAAGCTGAGCTTGCGCAGTTCCTCGAGCACCTGTTGCTGGGCGCGCGCGTCACCCTGGCCGTTGTCGTACAGCGGCTCGATCAGGCTTTTCGCCATTTCGACGTAGTTTTTCAGCTCCGCGCGCTTGCTCATCAGGATGCTGTCTTCGATCAGCTGCGCCTGTTGATCACCCAGTTGGCGATTGAGGGAAATCACCAGGGCGCAGATGACGGCAATGGCCAACACCAGCGGCAAAATGCCGAGGGCGACGATCTTGTGTTTGAGCTGCATGGTTGCTCCTGCCCGCGCGAGGGGCCGGCATCATATGCCAAAGATACGCCAGACCTGTAGCGTTGCTGGACGGAATGACTGACGGCGGGGATGCCCGCCCATTGAAACGCAATCCCCTGTGGAAGCGAGCCTGCTCGCGAAAACAATCGGTCATTCAACATCCATGTCGTCTGACGGATCGCTTTCGCGAGCAGGCTCGCTCCCACAAGGGGCCGAATTTTCAATAGCAGATCAGTGTGTTCTACGTAGAACTACGTAGATGCCGCGTACGTAGTAACGCGGATTTATTTGTGGACGACATGCGCGGATATTGGCCCAGCTCCGCACAGCGGACACAATTATAAAAATTACCGCCGCAGTCACGAGCTGTCGGCAGGAGACCCTCTATGCCCCGTCTGGCTAAACACCTCGCCTGGTTTGCCGTGGCTGTCCTGGGAGCGATTGCGCTGAGTGTCGTGGCCCTGCGCCGCGGCGAAGCGATCAACGCCCTGTGGATCGTCGTTGCAGCCGTCGCCATCTACCTCGTTGCGTACCGCTACTACGGCCTGTTCATCGCCAACAAAGTGATGCAACTGGACCCCAATCGCGCCACGCCCGCTGTGCTCAACAACGATGGTCTGGACTTCGTGCCGACCAACAAGCACGTGCTCTTCGGTCACCACTTCGCGGCCATCGCCGGCGCGGGGCCGCTGGTCGGTCCGGTACTGGCGGCGCAGATGGGCTACCTGCCCGGCACGCTGTGGCTGATTGCCGGCGTGGTGCTGGCCGGTGCCGTGCAGGACTTCATGGTCCTGTTCATGTCCACCCGCCGTAATGGTCGTTCGCTGGGCGACATGGTCCGCGAAGAAATGGGCCGCATCCCCGGCACCATCGCGCTGTTCGGCTGCTTCCTGATCATGATCATCATCCTCGCGGTGCTGGCGCTGATCGTGGTCAAGGCCCTGGCCGAGAGTCCGTGGGGCATGTTCACGGTGATGGCGACCATCCCGATCGCGATGTTCATGGGCATCTACATGCGCTACATCCGTCCGGGCCGCATCGGTGAAATCTCGATCATCGGCGTGTTCCTGCTGCTGGGTTCGATCTGGCTGGGTGGGCAGATTGCCGCTGACCCGGTGTGGGCCAAGGCCTTTACCTTCACCGGCGTGCAGATTACCTGGATGCTGATCGGTTACGGTTTCGTGGCTGCCGTTCTGCCGGTCTGGCTGATCCTGGCACCCCGTGATTACCTTTCCACGTTCCTGAAAATCGGCACCATCGTCGCCTTGGCCATCGGTATCCTGGTGACCATGCCCGAGCTGAGAATGCCGGCACTGACCCAATTCGTCGATGGCACGGGACCGGTGTGGAAGGGCGGTATGTTCCCGTTCCTGTTCATCACCATCGCCTGTGGCGCGGTATCGGGGTTCCACTCGCTGATCGCTTCTGGCACTACGCCAAAATTGCTCGCCAGCGAAGGTCATGCCCGGTACATCGGTTACGGCGGCATGCTGATGGAATCGTTCGTGGCGATCATGGCCATGGTGGCTGCCTCGGTGATCGATCCGGGCGTGTACTTCGCCATGAACAGTCCTGCGGCCATTGTGGGTTCCGATGCTGTTTCGGTTGCTCAGACCGTCAGCAGCTGGGGCTTTGCGATTACTCCGGAGGCGCTGCAAGCAGTGGCCAAGGACATCGGTGAAACCACCATCCTGGCCCGTGCCGGCGGTGCGCCGACCCTGGCCGTGGGTATCGCGCAGATCCTGCACCACGTGCTGCCGGGTGAAAACACCATGGCGTTCTGGTACCACTTCGCGATCCTGTTCGAAGCGCTGTTCATCCTGACCGCGGTGGACGCCGGTACTCGCGCCGGGCGTTTCATGCTCCAGGATTTGCTCGGCTCCTTCGTGCCATCGCTCAAGCGCACCGAATCCTGGACCGCCAACCTGATCGCCACCGCCGGCTGCGTGGCCATGTGGGGATACCTGCTGTACCAGGGCGTGATCGATCCGCTGGGGGGGATCAACACCCTGTGGCCATTGTTCGGCATCTCCAACCAGATGCTGGCGGGTATTGCCCTGATGCTTGGCACCGTGGTGCTGATCAAAATGAAGCGTCAGCAGTATGTGTGGGTGACTCTGCTGCCAGCGGTATGGCTGCTGATCTGCACCACCACCGCCGGTTTCATCAAACTGTTCGATGCCAACCCGGCCATTGGCTTCCTGGCCTTGGCGAAAAAATACAGCGATGCCCTGGCCAACGGTCAGGTGCTGGCGCCGGCCAAGAGCATTGACCAGATGCAGCACGTGATCTTCAACGCCTACACCAACGCCACGCTGACCGCGTTGTTCCTGTTCGTGGTGTTCAGCATCCTGTTCTTCGCACTCAAGGTCGGTATCGCCGCCTGGGGCACCAAGGAACGAACGGACAAGGAAGCACCATTCCACGCGCTGCCGATGCCTGATCATGTTCAATGACTTGAGTCGCCTGGGCAAATACCTCGGTCAGGCCGCGCGCCTGATGGTGGGTATGCCCGATTACGACAATTACGTCGAGCATATGCAAAACAAGCACCCGGACAAGCCGGTGATGGATTACGAGGCGTTCTTTCGGGAACGCCAGGAAGCCCGTTACGGCAGCAAGTCCGGACCGAAGTGTTGTTGAATGAATGAATCAAGAAACCCGGCCGAAAAAGCCGGGTTTTTTGTTTGGGATTTCGCGTGTTCAGTTCAGATGTGGGTGCTTGCTCGCGAAGGTGGCCTGACAGCCGGACCTGTTATTTGAACTGTAGGAGCCAGGCTTGCCGGCGAAGGCGTCCTGGCAGGCGATAATTGTCTTTCAGGTGTACATATCCGTTGCTGCGGTAACGGCCACTTAGGGTTTCGCCCTTACGGCGAGTCACTTGGAAAAACGGAACGCCGCCCGGCCCTAAGTAACCAAGGGCTCTTGCCC